>CAYPAH010000025.1:0-18092 GCA_964408655.1 uncultured Oscillospiraceae bacterium
CAATCCTAATTCTCATCATCGGTATCGGTTTGCTGGTCGTTGGCTATTTCACCTATGGCTCATGGCTTGCAAAGACCTGGGGAATTGACGATTCCAAAGAAACTCCTGCGCACACCATGCAGGATGGCACGGACTATGTTCCTGCCAAGGCGCCGGTTCTTCTTGGACATCACTTCTCCTCAATCGCAGGCGCAGGCCCGATCAACGGACCTATTCAGGCGGCTGTATTTGGTTGGGTTCCTGTATTTATCTGGATCATCGTCGGCGGTATTTTCTTCGGCGGCGTGCAGGATTTCTCCGCTCTGTTTGCTTCTATCCGTCATAAGGGTCAGTCCATAGGTACGGTTATCGAATCCAACATCGGCATCAAGGCAAAGAGACTTTTCATCATCTTCTCTTATCTTACCCTTTTGCTGGTCGTTGCTGCTTTCGCTTCCATCGTGGCAGGCACCTTCAACGGCTTTACCGCCGACGGCGCAAAGAACGTCACCAATGGTACTGCGGCTATGATCTCCATGCTCTTCATCGTCATTTCCGTATTGTTTGGCTTCTTCGTATATAGAAGAAACGCGCCTCTCGGAATTTCGACGGTCATCGGCATTCTGGCTATCGTAGCGATAATCGCTATCGGCTTGAAGGTTCAGATATTCATCGATCAGAAAGTTTGGATGATAATCCTTGGTATCTATATTCTGGTCGCCTCTGTTACGCCGGTATGGATTCTGCTCCAGCCCCGTGACTATCTGAGCTCTTTCCTGCTCTTTGGCATGATGATCGCTGCTGTTATAGGTATTTTCGCCTCTAACCCGACCATGAACCTGCCTGCCTTCACCGGCTTTAAGAGCATGACCGATCAACCCCTCTTCCCTGTGCTCTTTATCACCGTTGCCTGCGGCGCGATTTCCGGCTTCCATAGTCTGGTCGGCTCCGGAACGACCGCTAAGCAGCTCAACAAAGAGTCTGACGCCAAGCTGATCGGCTACGGCGGAATGCTCATCGAGTGCGCTCTTGCGGTTATCGCGCTGATCGCTGTCGGTTCCCTGTATGTTTCTGGCAGCAACACCATGCCCGAAGGTACTCCGACCGTCGTATTCGCTTCCGGTCTTGCGACTATGATTAATACCTTGGGCGCTACCGATGTTTACAGCACCGTTTACGCTCTTATCATCCTTTCTGTCTCCGCGTTTGCGCTGACCTCTCTGGATACCGCTACCCGTCTTGCCCGTTATATGTTCCAGGAGTTCTTCCTTAAGGAAGGCGAGAGCGTAGAAGACCTCACGGGAGCCCGCAAGATCCTTGCCAACAAATATGTTGCTACTGCTATCACTGTTGTGCTCGGCATTGCAATGGGCATGGGCGGTTATTCCAAGATCTGGCCGCTCTTCGGCGCTGCTAACCAGCTGCTTGCCGGTCTTGCTCTGCTCGCCGCCGCTTCATGGCTCGGCAACATTGGCAAGAACAACAAGATGTTCCTCTTCCCGATGGCCTTCATGCTTATTGCGACGATCACCTCTCTGGTAATCACCGCAGTCACCAAGTGGGGAGCTATCTTCAGCGGCGCTGGCGACGTTGGCGCATGGCTGCAGGGCATCTTCGCTATCGTTCTGACCATTCTGGCTATCAACCTTGCTCTTGAGGGAATCAAGACCCTTAATACCAAGAAAAAGGCCGAAGCGTAAGCTCTAACGGTTTATAAAACACAATTGACAACTCAAAAAGGCCGTCCCTCGGGACGGCCTTTTGCAGCTTATTTTATTCAAACAAGAAATTTAAGCAGAAACGCGGGGATCAAAAATGAATAGGGCGCGGTATACATTGACATGCACAGGCAAATAAGCCGCTTTTGATTCAGGTCAATGCCGGATTTCTTAAAGCTTATCCAAAGGTTAAGCAAATATTTTATCGCCGCGGCGACGATGATGGCAAGAAAAACGAATATTAAAGAATTGGTGCTCAAAAACGGGTTGCTGTTGACGGCCTGCATAGTGTCCGCCCACACGCCGCCACCGCTCAAAAGATTGTTTAAACCAAGCAAAAGTCCCGCTCCGGCCAGATCGCCCGCAAAGCCTGAAAGCCATGAAAGCCAAAGCTCCTTTTTGCACATTTGCCGAAAAAGATCGGTGCGTCCCATCGTGTTTAGCGAAATATAGATAGCCAAGGCGCATATAAGCAGGTTTACGGGAAGAAAAAACAGCCACTTCTTTGGCATTAGAAGCAACATATACATTGGTAAGGCGGTAGAAAACAAAGAAACAGGTTTATTCATTGGGATAGTCCTTTCTGTGAGCATAAATTTAATGATAATTTGAATAGCAGCCGTTTTTAAGCCGCGTTATCGCTTTGAGAAATATCATACCAATCGGGCATAACATAGTCTTTCTCTAATTCGTAAGGACGCTGCCTATACTGAGATTCCGAAAATAAAAGAAACTGACCGTCATGGCTCAGATCAAAAAATGTTGCGTCAACGTATTTTACCTCGCCATTTAGCAAAACGCAGTTCCATGCGTGTCCGCTTTCGTCATAATTGCCCATCATCACCCAGCACGGAAGTGAAAAGCGGTCGCAAAGAGCCTTGAAGGCCGACGCATAGCTGGTGCAAACGGCGCGGCCATCGCACACTGCGCCATACGCGGTTCTTAAAAAGCGCATTTCGGGTGTGAGCTTTTCGTCTACAGACGCCTCGCTCATCTCATAGTCATAGGCTGCTCGTGATGCGATAGCTTCGGCGATGGCCTTGTATAAACCTTCATCGCTGCGGGGGAGATCGTAGCGTATCTCCTGCTCGATTTCATGCAGCGCGCTTTTAAGGCTCAGCCGGTGCTCCTCGCGTTCCGAGAGAGTACCGCTATATGTGATGGAAAGAACGGCTATATAGCTGCCATCGCTGTTTTCGTAATAATCGCCGGAGCCCGCAAGCGCTTCTTCGACCATGTCTGAGCTGTCGTTTATTTGAGCCGCCCAAAGCAAGAGCTGAAGCTGTTCTTTGGTCATGTCCTTTACATAGAGCACAAGCTTCTCTTCGCCGCCCGATAATTTTTCCATTATATACTCGGCGGCGGCATAGGCGGACTCAATGTGATAAATGGAAGAGGGAAGAGCCGCGTCTTCTTTATACTTAAAGCTTAAGGTGGGAACAAGATAATCCTCATAGCTGCCGAGAGTTAGCTGATTTTCTTCTACGGTATAAGCAAAAAGCGCTTGATCTACGCCTTGGGACACATTTCGAAGAGCGCTTACAAGTTCTTCTTCGCTTATCTCATTTGCCGGAATGCAAAGCGAATATGATTCTCTTCGTTCTTCAAGCATATTATTTATTATTTCTGGCCAGCTTATTTCGTTTATATGCGCTATTGGCGGCCGGGGCTCTGCCTGAGCGGAATAGATCATCTTGAAATTGCTGTAAATGTAATTCTCGTGATCGACGGTGCTCCAAACAATGGAATCCACATTATAAGCGCAGTCAAAGCGGGAGGACTGTGCCTTTTTGATCGCATTCTCCACATCCGCTTCAAGCGTTGCGGAGGGGGCAAAATTCATTATGAATTGAGAATCATAAGCTCTGGAATGCGAGCAAAGCGTATCGATAAAGCTCGATTCATCAAAGCTGACGATTTCTATTTGCTCCTTTGGAGACGAGGCGGCCTGCAACATTCCACAGCCGGAGCAGACGAGAACCATGCATAAAAAAATAATAAAAAAATATGTTTTTTTATTCAAGATATATCCTTTCAGCCCAGCTCGCGGGGCGTAGTGTCAAACATTTTTTTAAAGGCGCGAAGGAAAGCGGAATAATCATTGAAGCCGCAGATAGAGCTGGCTGATAATACCGGAGTTCCCTGGCGTATAAGCTCTGCGGCGTGGATAAGCCGCTTTTGCTGAATATAGCTGTGCGCGGTGCAGCCCGTCATTTCCTTGAAGCGGTGCATCAAATATGACTTGCTGATATAAAACTGCGCGCATAGTGAATCAAGAGACAGATCGGCGCCAAGATTGTCATTTATGAAGCTGATGATCTCATCAAATTTCGGATCGCTCTTATACGCCTCGGTGTTTTCTATGGTGTCGTCCTTAACGGCGATACGATTCAAAAAAATCATAAATTGCAGAAAATAGGTGCGTGACAACAAGTCATGGCCGAAATCCCCGCTGTTTCGCGCATCCTCCGTGTCGCGAAGGAGCTGCATTATCCTGTGCCTCGCTTGAACTGCCGGACGAATAAGGGCGAACTCACGTTTGCGGGCAAGCTCAAAACAATGGAGCAGCTCGGCATTTTCAGAGCTGTGCGAGTGCAAATAATCCGTGTTCATCCAGAGTATGATCCGCTCATACGGCTCCGAAGGATCTATTATAGGGCGGTGTATTTGATTATGGCTGACAAGAAGTATGTCCCAAGGCTGCAAAAAGTATGACTTGCCCTCCATAATATAATTTACGCGGCCGGAAAGAAACACGACCAGCTTATCGAATTCGTGATAATGATATTCGAATTCGAGCTCAAGCTGATCCTTGATATGAAACAGGCGGAAATCCTCGTTTAGATAACCGCGTTTGGAACCATCCGGCTGCATAGCGTCCTCCAAACAAAAGCATCTTTATACTCTTTTACCATGATAAGCTAAAAGCGTCGATCCTGCAATGCAAATAAAGGCTTTGGGCTTGGAAAAAGAATGTGAACTTTAGCTTAAGTATGCGCGCAAGCGGCCTGAGAGCAGCGCTTTTTGCAGAGGCTATTTCATCGCGTGGCAGGTTGCCAGAAAGGAAAATATGGGGTATACTATCAGCGTGTGCGTGTATAAATGATAATGAATATCGAAATAAGGAGGAACGTGTATATGACCGGAAGGATCTCGACGGAACTCGGCACTATCACATACGCCGACGAACTGATCGCAAAGATCGCAGGTATAGCGGCCGGTGAAAATTACGGCATTGCCGGAATGAATGCCAAGAAAGCCAGCGATGCGTTTTTGCAATTGGTCGGAGGAGAAAATCAAACGCGCGGCGTGCATGTGACCCCTGTGGACGACGGCGAAAGCGTGGATATAGACCTGTATGTTACTCTGGTTTACGGCGTTACACTGCCGACGGTCGCGCAAAATACGATCAGCAACGTTCGTTATCGTGTTACCGAAATGACCGGCGTAAAGGTAAATAACGTCAATATCCATGTCGAAGGAATTCGCGTCCCCGAGGAATAGTCGGGCGCACTTGGAGGAATAAGAATTGGATAATTTAGTTGTCAACGGCGCAATGCTCCGCGATATGTTTCTTACGGGAGCAGCGTTGCTGGAAAAAAACAAGAGCGTAATAGACGCTCTCAACGTTTTCCCCGTGCCGGATGGCGACACGGGTACGAACATGTCCATGACAATGCAGGGCGCGGTGCGTGAACTTAAAAACTGCACCGGCGAGCGCGTATGCGATATAGCGGATGCGGCTTCCTTGGGCTCTCTAAAAGGAGCAAGAGGAAACTCGGGCGTTATTCTCTCGCAGATATTCCGAGGCTTCGCAAAAGCGCTGGCAAACCAGGATGAAATGGACGCGGGTATGCTGGCTATGGCTCTCACCACGGGAACCGAGGCCGCATATAAAGCCGTTATGAAGCCCAAAGAGGGCACGATGCTCACAGTTGCCCGAATGATGGGAGAAAAAGCCTCTGAGCTTTGGCAGGAGGGTGCGAACGTCTATAAGATGATCGATCTCGTGCTTGAACAGGGCGAAGAGACTTTGAAAAAGACGCCGGATATGCTGCCTGTTTTGAAAGAAGCGGGTGTGGTCGATTCTGGCGGAAAGGGCTTCCTCACTATTTTCCGGGGCTTTAAAATGGCTTTGGACGGCGAGGAAATAGACGATTACGTTGAAGAAACGTCCGCGGCGGCCGTGGCGGAGGATTCCGATCTGGGACTCGAGGATGCAGATGACATTCAGTTTGGCTATTGTACGGAATTTTTTATTATTCATTTAGATCCGTCATTCTGCGAAAGCGATCTCGATCATTTCCGTGAAAAGCTCATGCGCATTGGCGACAGCGTGGTCGTGGCGAGCGACGCCGATTTTATCAAGGTACATGTACACAGCAACGCGCCCGGAAAAATATTGCAGATGGCATTGCGTCTGGGCGAACTTAATCATCTCAAGATAGAAAACATGCGCGAGCAAAACCGTGAAATACAGCTTGAGATGAAAAAGAAAGAAAAAGAAAGCGCGATGATCGCCGTCAGCGTAGGCGACGGTATCGAAAAGGTGTTTAAGGAGCTTGGCGTGGAGGCCACCATACAGGGCGGACAGACCATGAATCCCAGCATCGATACCATACGCAGGGCGATACGCAAAGCCAACGCGCGCAACGTGTTCGTGCTGCCGAATAACAGCAACATTATTCTTGCCGCGCAGCAGGCGGCGGAGCTTTCATCCTGTAATGTTATTGTTGTTCCCACGAAATCCGTTATGCAGGGAATTTCTGCTGCTATGACATTCAATGCGGACGCCGATGTTAAGACCAATACTGAAGCTATGAGCACGGCTATCGAAAATGTCACATCAGGTTCAGTCACCTATGCGGTGCGCGACACCTCGTTTGAAGGCAAGCATATCGCCGAGGGCGATGTGATAGGCATGATGAACGGTAAGATAGTCGAGGTCAACGGCGATGTCGCGACCACGGCGGAAAAGCTGCTGCTTAGAATGGCGCAGGAGCATCCCGACGATCCTGTGATAACGATCTTCTACGGTGAGGATGTTGACGAAGCCTCCGCCGAGGCTCTTTCCGAAAAAATCGAGAGCGAGCTTCCCGACGCCGAAGTTATGCTGCAATCGGGAGGACAACCGCTGTATTATTATTACTTCTCGGTGGAGTAATGCTAAACGATAAGATAACAAGCATTAAAGGTATAGGCCCGCGCCGGGCAGAATTGTTCGGCAAGCTGGGCCTTACTTCTTTATATGAGCTTTTGTATTTTCTTCCGCGCTCATATAAGGATTATTCCCGCATTTCAAGCGTAGAGGAATGCTCGCACGGAGACGATGCCGCGCTCTTTCTTATGGTGGATGCCGAGCCTAAGCTGGCGCGGATAAGGCGGGGACTGGATATACTAAGCGTAAGCGCGCATGACGGCAGCGGGAAGATACGGCTGACATGGTATAACCAAAGCTATCGCAAAGCGCAGTTGAGCGAAGGAATGAAGATATACGCCTGCGGACGCATAGACAGCTCGCGCGGAAAAAAGATGATAAATCCCGCGCTTTTCGATGCGATCCCGGGAATACTGCCAGTATATTCGCTGGTGCACGGCATAAATCAGCGCCTTATGCGAGAGGCGGTAAAGGCGGCGATCAAAGCCTGCAAAGGCGAGCTTGAGGATATGCTTCCGGTTTGTATACGCAAACAAAACAGCCTTCCCGCGCTTGAAGAGGCGATATGCGAGCTGCATTTTCCGCATGATATGGATTCGCTGCACCTTGCAAGACGCAGACTGGCTTTTGAGGATATGCTCGTTTTTCAGCTTATGACCAAATTCTTGAAGGAGCGGCGGGGAAAATGCCGCGGCGTCGCTTTTCAAAGCTATGCTATAAAAGATTTTTTGTCAAATATTCCCTTTGAGCCTACTAAGGCGCAAGCTAGGGTGATGGCCGAGATAGCCGACGATATGAGCTCTGATAGACCGATGAACAGACTTATTCAGGGCGACGTTGGCAGCGGAAAAACAATACCGGCAATGTATGCGATGGCCATAGCCGTGCACAGCGGCTATCAGGCGGTTCTTTTGGCGCCCACCGAGATTTTGTCCCGGCAGCATTATGGTATCTTAAAAGCCCTGTTTGGCGAAAGGGCCGTCATTCTTCATGGCGGCATGAAAAAATCAGAAAGAGAGGCGGCTTATTCGGCTATAGCGACAGGCGAAGCTTTGGCGATAGTCGGCACACATGCGCTGCTTCAGGAAAGTCTTTCTTTTTATCGTCTTGGACTTGTCATAGCAGATGAACAGCATCGCTTTGGCGTGCAGCAAAGGGCGAAGCTTAAAGGAGAGGGATCTCCGGACATGCTTATAATGTCTGCTACGCCTATCCCGAGAACTCTCACCTTGCTTTTATATGGAGATCTTGATCTTTCTGTTTTGGACGAGCTTCCACCAGGAAGAAAGCCGGTGACGACCCGATTCGTACCTGATGAAAAAAGAGGGAAAATGTATGATTTCATCGTTGAACAGCTACGCTTAGGAAGACAAGCATATGTTGTGTGCCCTTTGGTAGAGCCTTCGGAGGAGCTTGAGGATGCGGTTTCGGCGATAGAGCTTTATAACGAGCTGCGCAAAAAGCTGCCTGTGCGTGTTGCTCTTTTGCACGGGCAAATGAAGAGTGTGGATAAGCAGGCCGCTATTGAGTCTTTTCGCGCGGGAAACACAGATATCCTTGTTTCTACAACGGTAATAGAGGTGGGCGTAGACGTGCCGAACGCAAGCGTTATGGCTATTGAAAACGCAGATCGCTTCGGCCTGGCTCAGCTTCACCAACTGCGCGGGCGCGTTGGACGCGGAAGCGAAGCCTCGTATTGTTTTTTATTGAGCAGAAGCAAGGCCGAGACGGCTAAAGAAAGACTTTCGATTTTGACGCAAACTCAAAACGGCTTCGAAATAGCGCAAAAGGATCTATCGATGCGCGGCCCGGGCGAACTGTTGGGGCAGAGACAGCATGGCGTTTCTGAATTAAAGGCATTGATGCTGGCGGCGGATATGGATGTTTTTTATGCCGCGCAAAAGACTGCGGAAGATATATGCGAAAATAAAAAGCTGTTCTTGGAATGTAGCGGACTTATTGAAAAAGCCGAGGGATTTATTAACAACAAAGAAAAGCAAATCGCGATGAACTGATATATTTTCATTTTTGAAACTATTTATTACCATTCATATTTTTATCATAGCGGGACAAATTAAGCCCACATCCGAAAAGAAAAGGAGGTGAGCAAAAGTGGCGTCCAACAACAATCAGTCCAGCGGCAACAAGGCTCAGCTGAATTCTCTGAAGACCGAAGTGGCGAATTCCCTGAACGTAAATCTCAAGCAGGGATATAACGGCGACATCACTGCCCGCGAAGCCGGTTCTATCGGCGGCGAGATGGTAAAGCGCATGATCGCCTATGCGGAAAACAACATGAATAAGTAAAAAGATACTCACTTATTCATAGCCTG
Organism: uncultured Oscillospiraceae bacterium; assembly: GCA_964408655.1. Lineage (GTDB taxonomy): Bacteria > Bacillota > Clostridia > Christensenellales > CAG-138 > JAQVRG01. The sequence goes on from CAYPAH010000025.1 coordinate 9,189, forward strand.
TCATTATGCCGGTGCATATATGAGAGAGAACAATATGTAAGGAAGGAGAAAACATACATGTCTAGCAATAGAGGAAATAAAGAAAAGCTCCAGGGTCTTAAAAATGAGGTCGCTTCATCCCTGAACGTGAATCTTAAGCAGGGCTATAACGGCGACATCACCGCCCGCGAAGCCGGTTCTATCGGCGGCGAAATGGTCAAGCGCATGATAGCTTATGCCGAGCAGAACATGAACACCAGCGGCGGAAGCATGATGAAATAAAGCGATTTCCCGATCAAAGGATCAATGCAAGAAAAAACGAGGCGTTTACGCCTCGTTTTTGTTTCTCCAGCATGGCATAACGCCAAGTTCCGCCAGTTTTCTATATAGAGTTGGAACGGGCAGGCCAATAACGTTAAAATAACAGCCGTCGATTTTTTCGACCAGTACCGCGCCTATGCCCTGCACACCGTAAGCTCCGGCCTTGTCCATCGGTTCGCCGGAGGCTATATATTCGTGTATCTCCGGATTGCTGAGCTTCGCAAAGGTGACGGAGGTGGTTTCATAAAACGAGATCTCTTTATCGTCGGTAAGTATGCAAACTCCGGTATAGACCGTGTGCGTTTTGCCCGAAAGCGTATGAAGTATGCGAAAAGCATCAGCTTCATCTTTGGGCTTGCCGATGATCTCCCCGTTCAAAAAAACTATTGTGTCCGCGCCTATCACGCAGCAGCCCGGGGCGCCGCATTTTACGGAAGCCGCCTTGCGTTTCGCAAGCACGGTCACCATTTCCTCAGGCGGACACTCGGATATCTGCTCGTCCGCGTCGCTTGGACGCAGGGTATAACGCAGCCCGATAAGTTCCATCATTTCCCGGCGTCTTGGCGAGCCGGAGGCCAAAATCAATTCCATGGGGAAAGACTAACATATTCAGGAATGAAAAACAACGCATATGGTAATAATTTTCCAAAAGAGAAAAACAGGAGCAGATATGAATAAAATCAAATTTCCGAATATAAGCCGCTATATATTGCCTTATGCCGCTATAGATCCTGGCACGGTGAATACGCTTATCGCTGTAAGAGGGCGCGGCGTAGTTTTAAATGAGCCAAGCGTTATTGCGGTTTCCATCGGCAACGAACGCGAGGTTCTTGCCGTGGGCAAAGAAGCCTTGGAACTTATCAACAGAGAACCCGGCAGAGTAAGAGTGCTGTACCCTATGCGCGACGGAGTGGTCGCGGACAGGGCGACATGCGAAACAATGCTGAAAATGTATCTGCAAAGCGTTCTGGGCAAGGGCACGATCGTAGGGATGCAGCTTATGCTGTGCTTGCCGCTTGGTGTGAGCGCTGTTGAAAGAAAGGCATTGCAGGAGGCGGCGAGAGGAGCCGGGGTGAGGGAGGCAAGCGTGATGGAAGAGCCGCTGGCCGCCGCCTTGGGCGCGCACCTTCCGGTCTATGAAGCGCTTGGGTCGATGATCGTGGATATTGGAGGAGGCACTACGGATATTGCTGTGCTTTCTCTTGGCGGTATTGCCGCATCGGATTCGGTGCGCACGGCAGGCGTGCATATCGACGCCGCGATAATGGAATATGTTGAAAGAGAATACGGCATGATAATCGGCAACCGCATGGCCGAAGAGGTGAAGCAAACGATAGGCGCGCTTTCTATGGATAAGGGAGCCAGCATGGAAATAAGAGGGCGCGAAAAAAAAGGCGGCTTGCCGATGAAAGCCACTTTATGCGGTGGAGAAATAGCGCTTGCCGTAATGCCGACAATAAGAATAATTTTAGACGCGGTGAGGCGTGTGCTCTCGGAGACGCCGCCCGAGCTTGCAGGCGACGTAATTGAACAGGGGATAACGCTTTGCGGCGGCGGGGCGCAGATAAAGGGGCTTGACAAGATCTTATTTAATGAAACCGGAATACCCGTTTATATGGCGCCGGAGCCGATGAGCTGCGTGGTCACAGGCGCTATTCGCGCAATGTATATTTCAGAGCGCATTAACTCTGAAAGAATACAGTATGGAGCTGTGGAGCTTGGATGAAAACCGCATGAACTTAATGTGACGAAAACCGGACATGCCTTGCGCAGAGCCGGTTTTCACATTATAATAGCATAGAGTTTGTATGAGGTGATACTGCTTGAAAAATATTCTGCGCAATAAACCATTGCTTATTCTTATCGTGGCGGTTCTCTTGCTTGGAGCGCTTGCTTTTGCTAGCTCCGGAACCAGAACCGTCAGCGCAATAGAGAGCGCGGTAGGCGCTGTGGTGAAACCTGTTCAGTCCTTTGCCTCTCGCAGCTCGGACGCCATATACGCTTTCTTTCAGAGGGTCTTTTCCACCACGGATGCGGATAGGGAAAACGAGCAGCTTCGCGCCTATATTGCTCAGCTTGAAGAAAACCAAAGCGGAATGTCGGAATTGCAGCAGGAAAACGAAAGATTGAAGAATCTTTTGAACTATGCTCAGGAAAATGCCGAAACGGAATATCTTAGCGCGCGAGTAATAGGCAAAAATCAAAATGTGTGGTTCGACGTTTTCACGATAAACGCGGGACGCAACGCCGGAGTGCGCGAGGATATGCCGGTGGTTTGCGCCGACGGTCTGATAGGGCGCGTGACGGACGTGGCGGCTACCTACAGCAAGGTGACCTCTATTATCGATCCAAGCTCCAACATAAGCGTCATGGTGCAGAGAACGCGCGATAACGCAATGACGAGAGGCGCTTTCAGTACCACGAAGGATAATCAGATGGAACTGTATTATCTGCCTGCGGGCGGAGACCTTGTGCCGGGCGACGTAATAGTTACGAATGGTCTGGGAGGGATTTTTCCTAAAGGCATCACGGTAGGCACGGTTACCGAGGTAATGCGCACAACTGAGGATAATGCCAGCCGCAACGCGGTGGTTCAATCGTCGGTGGATTTCAGGCATTTAGAAGAGGTGCTTATAGTTATCACGGCGGAAGACGAGGCTGAACAATGAAATTGCAGCGTTACCTTGTGCCGATTCTTTTTCTCGCAGGGATTTATCTCGACTCGGTTTTTTTCAGCAGGATATCTCTTTACGGCATCCGTCCGGACGTAATCATGGCCTTGATCGTATCATATTCAATGCTCATGGGGAGACTTCCGGCCTCAATACTGGGGTGCGCACTGGGCTTGTTTATGGACGCTATGTTTGGAAAGATGATCGGGCTTACGGCGATATGCTATTTGCTCGCCGCGTATGTCGGCAGCTTCTTTTATCAAAAATTCTATGCCGATAATATAGTTATACCTGCATTGATAGCCGGCGCGGCTCAGCTTTTTGAAGAGCACCTTATGGCTGCGGCAATGGTAATGCGCGGAGGTTCTTTCCAATATCTTATTGTGTTGACGACTTATATGCTGCCCTGTGCGGTGGTTACTGGGCTTTTATGCATTCCGCTTCATCTTCTGATGAAAAAGGCGCTTGGACAGCAGGCGCGCCTGTATGGGGCGGAAACGCACCGAGGATAAAAAATGAAACGATTTCGAAGCAGCAGATACATAATGTTGGCCATCATAATGCTCGCAATGATGTCAGCGCTTATTTACAAGCTGGGAGTTTTGACCTTAACTCAGGGTCAAGCGCTTTCGGGCGAGGCGGAGGAGCGCGCGCAGAGCAGCGTGGTGACCAAAGGAAAGCGCGGACGCATTCTTGACAGAAACGGCGTCGTGCTTGCATACAGCGAAGCATGTTATAACGTTGAATTCTTGAGAGATCCCGATAAGCGGACAAGCAATGATTCGGCGCTTTACACAGAGTCGCTGATAAAAGCTATACAGATAATCGAGGATGGCGGCGGAAAAAGCATCGACACTTCGTACATAAAGCAGGACGAAAACGGGGAGTTGTATTTTGACTTTGGCGTTACCAGCGAGAACGCGATAAAGGCCAGATATAAAAACTTTTGCAGCGCCATGGGTTTCACAATCAATGACGATCTGAGCAAGCCTCAGGCGGAATGGGATTTAAGCAAATGGCCTACGGCGGAGTTTTGCTATAATTATCTGAGGAAAAGCTGGAACATTCCGCCCGAAATGAGCTTTGAAGACGCAAGAAAAATAATATCTGTGCGCCAAGAGGTGAATCTTAATAACTATCGAGCCTATGAACCAATTACCATAGCTAATGACGTAAGCATGGAGGTCGTGGCTAAGCTAAGCCTGCATAGCGCCGAGCTTCCCGGCATACAAACGGCGCAGAGCACCACAAGAGTATATCCATACGGTGAATCGGCAGCGCATATTGTTGGATATCTCAGCGCGAACGCAAATACGGCTGTGAAGGCTTCGTATCTTGAAAGTCTTGGTTACAGTGAAGAGGACTATTCCTCGGCGATGGCATTTGAAGATGACGGGGTCACGCCGCTAAAGGACGCCGATACCGGCGAGACCTTATATAATATGCTGAAAATGGGTTATGCATATTCCGATAAAATAGGCGTTTCGGGTATCGAGGCGACTATGGAGGCATATCTTAACGGAGCTACAAACGAGCATCAGGGTGTGACCGTAGTTGAGGTAAATAAAAACGGAAGCATAATAAGAGAAATATCAAAAAGCTCGCCTACCGACGGAAACGACGTAATGCTTACGCTGGATATAGAAATGCAAAAGACCACGGAGCAGGCGCTTGCCGATATAATCGAAAGCCTTGCCGCCGCGGAAAAGCAACAGATAGAAAACGATGCTTTAAAACCCGAAAGCGAGCAGGAATATACGCAGTATTCCAACATTCAAACGGCAAAAGCGGGCACTATCGTAGTTATGAATCCCAAGGATGGAACTGTGCTTGCTTCAGCGTCAAGCCCCTCATACGATCCAAACTGGTTCGTCCAAGGGCTTACTGTCGCGCAGGGAGAATATCTTTTCGGCGAAGAGGCAAAGGAATCGACGCCTATGAGAAACAAGGCCGTTTCAAGCAAGCTGGCGCCGGGCTCTATTTATAAAATGGTAACGGGGATCGCGGGAATAAGCGAGGGAGCTATAGGCATCAATGAGACGGTAGACGACAAGGGGCCGTATTACGCGCACAACGAGGACGGAACTGAAATAAAAACGGGCGCGCCGAGATGCTGGACGACAAACATTTCAAAGCACCAGGAGCAGGATATCGTTCAAGCCTTGAAAAACTCCTGCAACTATTATTTCTTTACCGTGGCTGAGCGCATCGGTATAGAAAAGCTGAATAAATGGTCGGGTTACTTTGGCCTTACAAGTCCGACTAATATAGAGCTTACGGGCGAGAGCACGGGGATCGTCGGAGGACAGGATGTTTTGTTTGACTGCGACTTAAACAAGACCGACGGAACGCTCAACATCGTGGAACAAAAAACCAGTCTGCCAACATTGATCTATAACAAGCTTTGCATACGCTTGCGCGAATATGTCGCGGGGCGTGCTATGGAAATAGACGATGCTGCTGTAGAAAGATGCGCAATGCGCCTTATGAGATTGCAGGACGGCTCTTTGAGCGGAAAGGGGCCGCAGGTCAGAGGAATCATAAGCGAAGAACTTGGCATACCTGAGGGCGTTACCGCCACGCAGAGCTGGGTGAACGAGATAATGTCCTATTTGAATGAAATACAGTGGAAGGTAACGCTCACTATCAGATCCGGCATGGGACAGGGAGTTACCCTTGTTACGCCTATGGCTATAGCTCGATATGTTTCAACTATAGCAAACGAAGGCACGGTTTTTGACGCGCGTATTGTAGATAAGATACAAACGGACGAAGGCGAGCTTATCAGGCAGATGGAATCCAATGTGTATAATAAGATCGATATAGCTCCGGAGGTATGGGCGGCCGTAAAAGAAGGAATGAAGGACGTTGTCTCGCCTGAGGACACGGGTACTGCAAAGGGCGCGTTCAGCGAGGAGTTTGCAAACACATATCAGGATCGCATCGCGGGCAAAACGGGTTCCGCGCAGGTCAGCAATGATCGTCCCGATATTGAAAACACAGGCTGGTTTGTGTGTTACGGCCCGAGGGAGGATCCTGATATCGTGGTCGTCGTTTGCATTCCTAACGGGTGGTCGGGATCTAAGACCGCGCCCGCGGCGGAAGATATTTTGACCTATTATTTTAATAAGCAGGAAAGCGCCGCGCCCGAGAACCTTGCTTCTCCAAATGAGATAGCGCCATAAGTATATTTTTGAAAGCTTCCTTTATTTGGCGCTCTGGTTTATAATAACAGAAATATGCCTTTTTGAAATAAAGGCATTTATATGGAGGAACTATTTAATGGGAAATATTGACAGAGTGTGCTTTTCCATTGGCAGCGTTAACATTTATTGGTATGGCGTGCTGATGGCTTCCGGCATAATCGTCGCTATTTTGCTAGCAAACATAGAAGGCAAAAGAAAAAAACTTTACAGCGATGCTATAATCGATCTTTGTTTGTGGATAATCCCACTGGGAGTGATAGGCGCGCGACTTTATTATGTGCTTTTCTCATGGAAAAATTACGCGGCCAACCCTATAAGCGCCTTATACATCTGGCAGGGAGGGCTGGCGATGTATGGAAGCATAATCGGCGGACTTATCGGATTATTCATTTTTTCAAGACGCAAAAAGATCCGCGCGTTAAAGCTTTTGGACTGCATAGCACCGGGACTGGTGCTTGCGCAGGCTATCGGACGCTGGGGAAACTTCTTCAATCAAGAGGCTTTTGGCCTGCCCGTCACTCCGGAAATGATGGCGCAGCATCCTATATTGCAATATTTTCCGTTTGTTGTTTCTATTAACGGAGCGCACAGCTTTGATGGGGCGCTTTGCCTAAATCCAATACATCTTGCGACCTTTTTTTATGAGTCCGCATGGTGCGTTTTGGTTTTCATTCTTCTGTGGTCGATCAGAAAGAAATTCAAGCATGACGGCGACTGCTTTCTTGTTTATGCAATGCTCTATTCGTTTGAAAGAATGTTTGTCGAAGGTCTTCGCGGGGACAGCCTGTATCTTATCAAGCCGGAGATGCTTTCAGCTATCCCGAACGGGATCCGCGTTTCTCAGGCGCTTAGCCTTTTGCTTTTTGTTGGCATAGGCGTATTTCTTATCATTAGAACATCAAAGGAAAGAAAGTCCGGCGAGCTTATCTGGCCCGCGCCGGAGGCGGATGACGAAGGAACAGGCAGCATCGAAATGGCCTGTGCCGAGATCGCTTCTGAAGAAACGCTGCATGACGGGGAAAACGACGCCATAAAGCCGGAAGATAAAGATAAAGCGAATTTCGATGAAGAGGGCGCAGAAGAAAAAAAAGGGACGACGGAGGAATAGTATAATGAGAAATCTCACTATGATGACGGATCTCTATCAGCTAACGATGATGTATGGCTATTATAAGAGCGGAATGACAAAAAACGTGGCCGTGTTCGATCTGTTTTTCCGCAGGCTGCGCAAAAACAGCGCTTATTGCATAATGGCGGGCACACAATCGGTGATCGAATATATCAACTCATTACATTTCACACAAGAGGATATAGACTATCTGGATTCGCTGAATCTCTTTGACAGGGGGTTTCTTGACGAGCTTTCAAAGCTTCGCTTTACCGGCGAGATATATGCCATGAAGGAAGGCACTGTGGTTTTTCCCTATGAGCCGCTTCTCAGGGTAAAAGCGCCGATAATGGAGGCGCAGCTTGTCGAAACGACCTTGCTTAACCTTGTCAACTCACAAACGCTGATAGCTTCTAAGGCCGGTAGAGTGGCATATGCGGCCAGAGACGACACGGTGATGGAGTTTGGCCTTAGGCGCGCTCAAGGGCCGGACGCAGGCACCTATGGCGCGCGAGCCGCAGTGATAGCCGGCTGCAAGGGCACGAGCAATGTGCTGGCCGGCAAGCTATATGACGTTAAGGTAATGGGAACTCACGCCCATAGCTGGGTTCAGAGCTTTCCGAGCGAGATAGACGCTTTTCGCGCCTATGCGAATACCTTCCCCGACGCTTGCATGTTGCTTGTGGACACCTATGATACTCTTGGCAGCGGGGTGCCGAACGCTATAAAGGTTTTTGACGAGCTGCGCGCTGCCGGACATGAGCCGGTAGGCATACGGCTTGACAGCGGAGACCTTGCATATTTGTCTAAAAAAGCACGGGTGATGCTTGACGAAGCGGGATATCCCAAGGCTTCTATCTGCGCTTCGAGCGATCTGGACGAATTCGTGATACGCGATCTGAAGATGCAGGGAGCAAAGATAGATTCATGGGGAGTAGGCACCAAGCTTATCACATCCGAAGATTGTCCGTCTCTGGGCGGAGTTTATAAAATGTCCGCTGAGATAGTGAACGGAAAAATGGTACCAAAGATAAAGCTGAGCGAAAATATTGAAAAAATGACCAATCCGGGCTATAAAAAGGTATTCCGCCTATATAAGCAAAACGGTATGGCTATTGCCGATCTTATAGCGCTGGATGATGAAACTATAGACACGGATAAGCCGCTGCGCATATATCATCCCGAACACAGCTATAAAAATAAGCTGATAGAGAACTTCACCGTGCGCGAGCTGCTAATCCCCATTTTTGTTGACGGCAAGCAGGTATACTCTTCGCCTACGGTGATGGAGATGCAGAAATACTGCAAAGAAGAGCTTGCTACGCTTTATGAAGAGAGCAAGCGAACATTGAATCCTAACACATACAAGGTCGATATTTCAGATAAGCTTTATGATTTGAAGCAGGCATTGATTCGAGAGAACCGGGAAATATGAAAAGGAGCTTTTTCGCTGCGGCATTATTGATGTGTTTTCTTGCTTCGGGCTGCATCGACGCAGGACCGGTGTTGATGCCGCAATATACTCTTGCGCCGGAGCCGACTCTAACGCCGGAGATAATAATAACTCCCGAGCCCACGCCCACGCCTCCGCCTACGCCAAGCCCCACGCCGCTTATAG
>CAYPAH010000026.1:0-3329 GCA_964408655.1 uncultured Oscillospiraceae bacterium
ATTCTCTGTCCGTTTCCTGATTCCCCAGAACAACTTGACGCGATCCGTTTTTTTCGCCGTCTTGACAAAAACAGCCTGCGCCGATATAATTAGCTTTATTATCATGGGTTGATAGGGAGTACCGCCCCTTGACCATGTTCGGCTCAAGCCCGTTATCGCTTTTTGAAGTGGGTTTATCCAATTAGGGTGGAACCGCGGACAATCGTAATTGTTCGTCCCTAGCATTTATGCTAGGGACGTTTTTTATTAAATATAATTTCAATAGGAGGAATACAAAATGAAGATCACATTCCCCGATGGTTCAATAAAAGATTATCAGGATGGTATGACGGCTTTGCAAATTGCTGAAAGTATCAGCCCCCGCCTTAAAAAATCAACTATTGTCGCCCTCTTGGACGATAAGCGTTACGACGCCTTCCGCCCCATCAACGGCGACCACAGCTTAAAGCTCGTCGGCTTTGACGATCCCGATGGCCGCTGGACCTATCGTCACACGGCTTCGCACATGATGGCGCAGGCCGTTCAAAAGCTTTTCCCAAAGGTAAAGGTCACTATAGGCCCGGCCATTGAAAACGGATTCTATTACGACTTTGATATCGACGAGCCCTTCACTCCCGATGATCTTGAAAAGATCGAGCACGAGATAGAGCTGATCTCCAAAGCCGATCTTCCTCTCAAGCGTTTTGAGCTTCCGCGCGCGGAGGCGTTGAAATATATGGAAGAGCGCAACGAGCCTTATAAAGTTGAGCTTATTAACGATCTTCCCGAGGATTCTATAATAAGCTTTTATCAGCAGGGCGATTTCGTCGATCTTTGCGCCGGAACTCATGTGGAATCCACCGGAAAAGTCAAAAACGTCAAGCTTATGAGCGTGGCCGGCGCTTATTGGCGCGGCAGTGAAAAGAACAAAATGCTGCAGCGCATTTACGGCACCGCCTTTGAAAAGAAAGCCGATCTTGACGAATACCTTGCCCGCCTTGAAGAAGCAAAAAAGCGCGATCACCGCAAGCTTGGCAGAGAGCTTGGCCTTTTCGCCATGCGCGACGAAGCGCCCGGTATGCCCTTCTTCCTTCCAAACGGCATGGTTCTGCGCAACACCTTGATCGACTACTGGCATGAAGTTCACAAAAAGTGGGATTATCTTGAGATATCCACGCCGCAGATCATGCGCCGAAGCCTGTGGGAGACCTCCGGTCACTGGGATCATTATAAGGACAATATGTATACCACCGTTATTGATGAAGAGGATTTTGCCATAAAGCCCATGAACTGCCCGGGCAGCATTCTCGTTTATGAGCTCGAGCCTCATTCCTACCGTGAACTGCCCCTTCATTACGGCGAGCTTGGCAGAGTTCACCGCCATGAGCTTTCAGGAGCGCTGCACGGACTTTTCCGCGTACGCTGCTTCACGCAAGATGATGCTCATATCCTTTTGGCTCCCGAACAAATCAAGGACGAGGTAGTGCGCATAGCTCAGCTTTTCGACGAGGTATATTCCCTCTTCGGCCTGCCTTACACCATAGAGCTTTCCACCATGCCAGAGGATCATATCGGCTCCGTTGAGGACTGGGATATCGCCACCAAGGCTCTTTCAGACGCGATCGAGAGCATTGACAAGCCTTATATCATAAATCCCGGCGACGGCGCATTCTATGGTCCCAAGCTCGATTTCCATATTCAGGATTCTCTTGGAAGAACATGGCAGTGCGGCACGATTCAGCTTGACTATCAGCTTCCCGGCCGCTTTGGTCTTGTCTACACGGGTGCGGACGGTGAAAAGCATTGCCCCGTTATGATCCACCGCGTGGTTTTCGGCTCGGTAGAGCGTTTTATCGGCGTGCTCATCGAGCAATTTGCCGGCAAGTTCCCCACATGGCTCGCTCCTGTGCAAGTTAAGGTATTGCCGCTGACAGACCGCACGGCCGAAGCTGCCAAGGATATCGCCTCAACTCTCAACGCGCTCAAGATCCGCGTTGAAACCGACGAGCGCAATGAAAAGATCGGCTTCAAGATCCGCGAAGCTCAAATGCAGAGGATTCCATATATGCTTATCATAGGCGATAAAGAAGTCGAACAGAACCTTGTCGCCGTGCGTTCACGCGATGGCGGAGATCTGGGCACTATGCCTCTTGATGATTTCATCGCAAAAATTCAAAATGAAATTTCAAGCAAGGCAAACAATATGCAGTAATGTAGCGATCAAAGAAGAGGTTCCCATGGGGAGCCTCTTCTTTTTTGCTCAGATGCAGGTCGGCAGACCGGAAAAGCTAAATGTGCCATATACCGTAACGTTGGTGTTGTCCGAATTTCTACAGTCAGATACGGCAACGTTTATGTCGGGCGTAACATTACCGCAGTCAAGCTCCGTCAGCTCAGGCTCATCTCCGCCGCATAGATATCCGATAAATTCATCGACCATCACATTTCCAAAGCTGCTCATGCACACGGGAGATCCGCAGGCTGAGCTTATTGGGCCCACGTTGATAATATAAGGTATCGCTCCGGATAGACCTATCCTGTAAACATCGACGGGACAGCAGCCACCGCAGGGCAGCTCCGCCTGCACTGTTTCAGGCTCCACCGTATATCCAAGATAGCTGGGATCATAAGCTATTCTTGCGCAGTTGCTGTTAAGCCCGCTTGCGTCAAACGGCGAATTCACTGTCATAGTTTCGCAGAATTCCACGCTTCGTGTGCAGCATCTATTTTGGCATGAACACCCTCTCTGTTCTGTTGTTTCCTCGCCTGTACATTCCGCATTTGCTGCCGAAGCGGCTGCGCCTGCATTGAATGGGCTATCGCCGCGCTGCGTGTTTCGGCCTGCCGGCGGATTGATGATTCGCGTTGCCATCGCTCTTTTTCTCCTTTTTGTGTATTGATATATTTATAATATGAATCATGCATGAAAACTGTTTACTTTTTTGTTGACAAAGGAACATTAAATAAGTATAATATGTCTTGCAGTTTGAATTTGCGGCCATGGCGGAATTGGCAGACGCGTACGTTTGAGGGGCGTATGGGAGACCGTATGAGTTCAAGTCTCATTGGCCGCACCAAATGCAAGACAAGCACCTGAATAGGTGCTTGTTTTTTCTATAAACGGGCAGTGAGACTTGAAGGGAACGACCCCTATCAAGGGGGTAAATCGCAACAGTGTTGCGATTTTAGTTCCCCGAGCTGGCCGCGCGGCAGCGCGGGGCAAGTCTCATTGGCCGCACCAAATGCAAGACAAGCACCTGAATAGGTGCTTGTCTTTTTCTATAAACGGGCAGTTAGACTTGAAGGGAACGACCCCTATCAAGGGGGTAAATCGCAACAGTGTTGCGATT
>CAYPAH010000026.1:3429-17674 GCA_964408655.1 uncultured Oscillospiraceae bacterium
GGCAAGTCTCATTGGCCGCACCAAATGCAAGACAAGCACCTGAATAGGTGCTTGTTTTTTCTATAAACGGGCAGTGAGACTTGAAGGGAACGACCCCTATCAAGGGGGTAAATCGCAACAGTGTTGCGATTTTAGTTCCCCGAGCTGGCCGCGCGGCAGCGCGGGGCAAGTCTCATTGGCCGCACCAAATGCAAGACAAGCACCTGAATAGGTGCTTGTCTTTTTCTATAAACGGGCAGTGAGACTTGAAGGAAAGAACGAGCGAAGCCAATTTTAAACATTCCGGCGCTGTGCCTACGGTAGCAAAGCACGTTTTGTTATGAAGGCAAACTCTATTGGCGGCTTATTCGAACGAATGCGTTCAGCGCTGTGATGATCTCATTTTTTTCTCCCGTCATGGAAAGCGATTCGCCATCAACATATGAGCCAATACTCTCAAGCGTGTCAGTAGCAAAAGCGACAACGTTGTTTAATATGCTCATGCAGCGCAATTTGCGCAGATGTCCGATAGTATACAGCGCCGCAGTTTCCATATCGCAACCCAGCACGCCACGTTTTGACCAATAGCTATCGATCTCATCCTCACGGTCGGTATAGAAGCTGTCATGGCTGCGCGCTATGCCGACATGATACGCATAGCCGTTCTCCTTTGCGGCTTCAATGCAGGCGATGAGCAGCGAAGCGTCAGGCACAGCAGGAAATATGGGATCGATATAAGTCTTGGATGCTCCGTCATCGCGCACAGCGCCGGAAACAAGTATCAGATCTCCTAAGCCGACCTCGGGTTGCAACGCGCCGCAGCTACCTATACGGATCATGTTCGTGACGCCCAGATTATGCAGCTCTTCAACGGCTATGCCCGCCGATGCGCCGCCAATACCGGTTGATACCGCGAGGACTTTTATGCCGCGATATGTACCTAAAAGAGAGCGAAACTCACGATTATAGGCAAGCTCGGTCGCATTTTCGAGAAAAGGTTTTATGCGATCAAGGCGCGCGGGATCTCCGGGAAGCAATGCGCAGGTCGCTCCGTGATTGGAATCGAGCTGAAGGTGTGGCTGCATACTCATAGAGTGATATCCTTCCTTTGCGGATAATATTGAGCGCTGATTATTGCCCGCGTCAAAGCGAAGCATATGAGCGGATGTTAATGTTCAGATCTATTTCTTTTCCAATCTGCACAGTTCGTTCGCTATCTTTGCGGCAGCGCGGGCATTATTGTATGCAAGCTGCAAATTGCTTGCAAAGGATATGCCGCCTGTTAGCTCCTTGATGTGTGAAAGCAAATAAGGCGTGGTGTCCTTGCCGCGTATACCGTCCTTCTTTGCCATATCCAGCGCCTTAACTATCGCCTTTTCCATCTCGTTATAATCCAGAGCATATTCTTCGGGTATCGGGTTTCCCACAACTATGCCGCCTTTAAGCCCGAGATCCCATTTCGTATAGGCGATTTTGGCAACTGCTTCTTCACTTTCGCAATTATAATCAAGTTTGAATCCGCTTGAGCGGCAATAGAACGCGGGAAGTTCGTCGGTGCGAAGCCCTAACACCGGAACGCCGTAGGTTTCAAGATATTCAAGCGTGCGCCCAAGATCGAGCAGAGACTTTGCGCCCGCGCAAACCACGCATACCTGCGTGTTAGCGAGCTCTTGCAGATCCGCCGAGATATCCATAGTGTCCTCGCCGCCGCGGTGTACGCCGCCGATGCCTCCCGTCGCAAACACCTTTATCCCCGCCATAGAAGCGAGCATCATCGTCGTTGCAACGGTAGTCGCTCCGTTGCGTCCGCTCGCAAGATATATCGCCACATCTCGGCGGCTGACCTTGCCTATATCCTTGGGATTGCACATCATGTTCAGTTCCTCTGGAGTAAGGCCGACCTTGAGCCGCCCGCCGATGATAGCGGTCGTTGCGGGTATCGCGCCCAAGTCGCGCACTATCTTTTCAACATTCGCCGCAAACTCCATGTTTTGGGGATAAGGCATACCATGGCTAAGTATGGTGGACTCCAGCGCTACAACAGGCTTATTGTTCGCTATCGCGTCCTTTATTTCGGGTCTGATATCCAAATACTTTTCAAAACTCATTTTTTTACGCTCCTTTTATTAAGTGTTTCTTTTATTAGATTCACGCTCATCTCAGGATTTATCGTGCTTTCCGATTGTATCGCGACTGCCGCCGCCGCCGAAGCAAACTCAAGCATATCCGTAGCACTGATGTCGTTTATCGTGCAATAGATTATTCCCGCCATAAATGCGTCGCCGGCGCCGTTAGCATTTTCCATCTTCGTTAAGGGGTCCAGCTTTACGCGCAGCGTTTCGCCTTCGGCGCTTTTATAAAAGCAGCCCTGCGAACCCAAGCTGACCACTACCCTCTTCACGCCCTTATCCAGCAGTATGCCGCAGGCGCGATCAAGCGAGCGGTCGTCGGTTATTTTTGTGTCCGAGAGTATCTCCGCCTCAAGCCTGTTTGGCTTGATGGTATGGAATCTTCCGACGATATCCTTTATTACGCGCGCATATGCCGTAGACACAGGATCTACGAACACCGGCACCTGCGCTGCGTCCAGCAGCAGCCGCATGATCGCGGGCGGCAGGCTCGGGTCTGTCGTTACCAGCTTTGCGCCGTTAATGAGCGGCAGCTTTTGGCGCAGAAACTCCGCCGGAAGATTGCTCAGCACAGACATATCCGACAGCGCCACATACATATCTCCGTTTTCATCCAGCACAGAAATATATGTCGAGCTGCTTTTGCCTTCGGCAACGAAAATATTGGCCATGTCTATGCCCGCGTTCTCGCTGTCCATGCGTATTTTGCGCCCATAAACATCGTCGCCTACCGCCGTGATAAGCTTTGCGTCAACGCCCAAGCGCGCAAGGTTTTCCAGCACGTTGCGGGAAACGCCGCCCGCCGAAGTATACATATGCCCGGGGTTGCTGTCCTTAAGCACTATCGGCGCCTTGCTCTTGCCGTGAACATCCACATTCGCAGCGCCCACGCCAACAACATAGTCGCGGTTTTTTATAATATAACCTTTACCTAAAATATAGCCTTTCTTTTGCAGGTTCGCAATATGCACTGCGATAGAAGAGCGCGTTATACCCAGCATCCCCGCAAGCTCGCTTTGCTCGATAGCGGGATTGCCTTTGATTATTTCGAATATCTGTTTTTCTCGCTCAGTCATCGCTTCACCACCAATGCAAATGTTTAGTAAATAAGCACATGTTTAGTTTACTGTATTTTATGGCATATGTCAATACATTGCCTGAACATTTGCGTCTAAGGCCATTCGCGCCTGTGAGGTGTTATTATAGAATAGACGCTTGTCTGCATAACAATTGAGCAGCTAAAAATCACCATAACAAAACACGTGCGGCTTTTGCGCCGTGCATTTATCGACGCAAAGACAGGCGCCTGAAAAGGCGCCTGTCCTAATTTACTCTTTTCTGCCTTATTAGGCTTTAATGATAAAGTTCTCCATTGAATACGAAGCAGTTTTTTCCGTTATTTTTACCAATATACAACTGCTCGTCCGCACGGATTATATAATCCTTACAGCCGGATTGGCTTGCCGCTTCCCTTGCGCAGCCTATAGTGACAGTGATCCTGTCAAACCCGCTTCCGTCGTTTCTGGCAATATTTGCCCTGAAAATAGCTTCTTTAATGCGCTGTGCGCAACGGAGGATCTCACTTTCGGTATAGTCCATCAGCAAAACGACAAACTCCTCGCCCCCATAACGAAACAAAAAGGTCTCGTCGCTGTCAAGCACGCTCGCGGCAGCACGGCAAACGCTTTTGAGAACATCATTCCCCTTGGCGTGCGTATAGCAATCATTATATTTTTTAAAATCGTCGATATCAAAGATAAGAACACCCACATAGGAGTTTTTTTCATTTGCACACATGCTCTCCCAATAGCTGTCCAGCGCCCTGCGGTTAAGTACATTGGTCAAAGTGTCGGTAAATGACAAAACGGACAATCGCTGAATACTGTCCGACAGCGCTAAATTGACGTCACGGATATGGCAATACGCCACTACCATGCAAATCCTGACTATGCCCTGCTGTGCTATGTTGTATAATTCATGCCCCGGCATAACAGCCGGCACAAAAAACAGAATCAAAAAAACAGCCCCAAGAATATATGAATCTCTTTTTGAGGGCAGCGGCGCCAATACTATAATAAACAAAAAACATGTTGAAAGCGGTATACCCGCCAAGGCATAATTTGTTCCCGCATTCAGCATCTGAACGTTTTTTGTGACGGCAAGCACCGTTATCTCGGCGATCAAACAGATATAATAACCGAGAAAAGAATACTGCACCACCTTGCCGGACATATTCTTAACAAATCTGGGCAGCACAAGCATATAGCATGAGAAAAATATCTGTAATAAGATCGCGGCAAGCGCCCAGCCGGAGCTAAGGTTCATTGCCCCGTTACGCACATTATCCATTATCAGCCAATAGCTGTTGGTAAGAATAACTACGATAGCCGCGCTTCTTATGGTTTTTAAGTTTCGGCCGAATACCTGCTCTTTCAGCGCGGAGGAATCTTGATCGTTGCTTTCTCCGAAAACTGTTTTTTGAAATAATTCGAATCTCTGCGCATTTAGCTCCGCTGTAGACAAGTGCGTGCTCAAGACTTTTTTCAATTTCATTTTTTAAGCATTCCTTTCCAAAACACTTGATGCAGAAGCCAAACCAAATCAACGATAGAAATAGACTAGTTTATATTAAAATATTTTATCGAAAACATGTTATTATGTCAATCAGTAACAAAAAAAGAAGAAGTATATCTAAAAATAAAACATTTGAGTTGTTTATGAAGTATGGCAAAAACAAGCTGCTACGATCGTCTTATATCAGCAATATTATCTCATTGACCCGTTAAAAGCTCATTCCTCGCTAAAGAGCATATCGATCATTCGTTGAGTGTTATTTAAAAACTGCTTCATTATTTGATAATGTTCAGTTTCCTCATATCTGGTTTTTTTGATGCCGTTTTCATCTAGTAAATATATATCCGCATCAGGATATGCCATTAAGATCGGTGAATGTGTTGCGATCAAAAACTGTGATCCGTTCTCCGCCAGATCATGTATTCTGCACAGAAGCGACATCTGTCTCGATGGCGACAATGCGGCCTCAGGCTCGTCAAGAACATAAAATCCGTGGCCGCTGAAACGATTCATAACAAGCGAAAGAAAGCTTTCACCGTGAGACTGGGCATGAAGCGACCTCCCGCCATAGCTTCCCTCGGCTTCCACCTCGTCAATATAGGAGGCTGCGTTATAAAAGCTTTCCGCTCGCAAAAAGAATCCGTCTTTGGCCATCACCGGTTCCTTGACAAGCGTCAAATATCGATATAATCCCGAATGCGTGTTTCTTGAAGAAAAATTGAAGTTGCGCGTTCCGCCTTCCGCGTTAAAGCCAAAGCATACGGCAACAGCCTCTAAAAGCGTTGATTTTCCCGATCCGTTTTCTCCCACAAGAAAAGTCACCGCCTTATCTAAGCGCAGCTTCTTCAATGCGGCTATCGCGGGAATATTATTCAGATAATCGTCTGCGCCGGATGGTATATCGCCTGTTTTGCATATTTCGCGGATATACATAGAATCATACCTTTTTTATCGTTTATTTTTCGTCCCGTTCTGCAAAACCGGTCATTCTTGGCTTAAATTGACTCATTTTCTGGAATCTTGGCTCCAGTCCCCGCAAGATGAAGAAAGAAGCTCCAAGTAAGAGCAATCCACCGACCGCAGCATAAACGTCGCCCAGGGGTGAAAAGCATATTACGCCGATAAGCAAAGCGGCAAGCGGTATGCCATACATGATAATGCTGGCTTTGAGCACTGATCTTTCATGCATTTCTATATACACTTCATCGCCTTCCACAGCGTTCAAAACATTATCGATCTCTATGTCGGCTTCGTTCTCCCCCGTGCGAAAACAAGCGTGGCAATCGCCGCACATATCGCTGCGGGCAAATCTCACCGTAGCCGTTTTATCGTGCCTCGCTATCACTTTGCCCGTCTGCCGCATATTTTAGCGCCAATCCCTTTCCGTAACGATGCACCAGCTTGGGCAAACGCTAACGCAGGTAAGGCAGCCGACGCATTTATCATAATCTATCACAGCGTGGCCGTTTTGCATCGTTATCGCACCCTGAGGGCATTTTTTTGCGCAGGCTCCGCAAGCGATGCAGGCCTTAATGCAGTTTGCTCTGGGCGTGCGGGCTACCGTACCGTTATTACACTTAACATATGCCTTTGCGCCGGCAGGCATGAGTTCTATCACCTTCCTCGGACAATACTCCGCGCAAAGGCCGCAGCCAACACAGCGAAACTCATCCACTACCGCAACGCCGTTCTTTATTTTTATTGCGTCAAAGGGACATACCTTTACGCAATCGCCAAGTCCGATACAGGCATAACAACACATCTTGGGGCCGCCTGCCATAGATGCGGCGGTAGCGCAGCTTTTATATCCATCGTAGAGATATCTTTGCCTCGTGTTGCCCTCGTTAGACTGGCAGCGCACAAAAGCCTTGCGAGGCTCCACAAGCTCTACCTGAACGCCCATGACGGAAGCAATGGCCTCTACGTTTGCCGAGGGACACTTTGTTATTGGCGCTTTTCCCGCCACAATAGCCTCGGCATACGCCGCGCAGCCCGCATAGCCGCAGGCGCCGCAGTTCGCGCCGCCAAGCTCCGCGTTTATCTTTTCCCAACGTTCGTCATTCTCTACGGCCAGCTTTTTATCTGCAGCCGAAAGCATTATTCCGAATAAAGCGCCGATCGTGCCCAACACAGCCACCGCAATAATAATAGACAACCAGTTCATATCATCAACCTCCCAATCCCGAGAAGCCCATGAACGCAACGCTCATAAGCCCCGCAATAATAAGCGAGATGGGAAAACCACGCAGCGGCTTTGGTATATCGGAAATCTCAAGTCTTTCGCGAACGCCTGCCATAAGAACTATAGCAAGCAAAAATCCAAGTGCGCCAAACACACCGTTGAGCACCGAATATAGAAGGTTATAGCTGTTGTTTACATTCAGAATAGTAACGCCGAGCACCGCGCAATTCGTAGTTATAAGCGGCAGATATATGCCAAGCGACTTATACAGCGACGGACTGGCTTTTTTTATAAACATCTCAACAAGCTGCACAAGGCTGGCGATGACTAAAATAAAGCTGACGGTGCTCAGATACTCAAGCTTCAGCGGCACAAGTATAAGGTTATATACCAGCCATGTGAAAAGAGACGCCAAGCCCATAACAAAGGTCACCGCCCAACCCATTCCCGCCGCGGTTTCTACCTTGCTCGATACTCCAAGGAAAGGGCAGCAGCCAAGGAAGCGTGAAAAAATGAAGTTGTGGCTCAACACGCAGATAAGCATAAATAAAAGTATCTTGGATATCTCGTTCATTGTGCCGCCTCCTCTTTTTCAAGCTTTCTATGCTCGATCCTGGCGCTCACAGCGTTAGCTATTCCCAGAAGGCTGCCAAATACGATGAAACCTCCCGGCGCCAATATCATAATCACCATTGGCTCATAGCCCGCGCCCATAACATTATAGCCGAAAATCGTTCCCGCTCCTATAACTTCGCGTATGCAGCCAATAAGGGTTATCGCGATAGTAAAGCCAAGTCCCATTCCAAGTCCATCCACCATAGAGAGCAGCACCTTGTTTTTGCTTGCGAAAGCCTCGGCTCTTGCAAGGATTATGCAGTTTACCACTATGAGCGGTATAAACATGCCCAAACTCGTATATAAATCTGGAAGATATGCCTGCATCAGCATCTGGACCATGGTAACAAATGTACAAATGACCACGATAAATACAGGAATTCTTACCTTTTGCGGCACAATGTTGCGCAGCATCGATATAACGGCGTTTGAGCCTATCAAAACAAAAGTGGCCGCCAGGCCCATGCCTATTCCGTTCATGGCGCTTGTTGTAACGGCAATGGTCGGGCAGGTTCCAAGCACCAGTCTAAAGGTTGGATTTTCTGTGAGAATACCGTTCATCAGAACGCTTCTGAAGGTCTTTTTCTTTTTTGTTTTCATTTTGTATGCACCGACCTTTCACCGTACATTCTCACATGCACATATTTATCTATCAAAGGCGTTGCAATATTCATCAGCAATATCGCATAGGTAACACCCTCGGGATAAGTTCCGAAGGCTCTTATCAAGGCAACGAGAAAGCCGCAGCCCGCTCCGAAGATCATTTGTCCTCCGGAGGTCATAGGCGTGGTTGTATAGTCGGTCGCCATAAAGAAAGCTCCGAAAAGCAAGCCGCCTGAAAGAAGTCCGGTAACGGGGTCGCTTCCGAACACCCATGCCGAAAGAATATACATGCCTATAAAGCAAACCGGTATATACCAGCGTATTACAGAGCGTATCAGCAGATAAGCAGCGCCAAGAAGCACCGCTATCTTGCATACTTCGCCTATACAGCCCGGAATGTTTCCGATAAAAAGCTCCGTTATCGTGGCGCTTCCGCCTTGCAGCGGGGTGGCAAATGAAATCGCATCGGGAGCTTCAAAAATCTTAGGATAAACAAAGCTCGTCATGCGAACAGGCCAGCTCGTCAGCAATATCGCCCTTGCCGCAAGCGCCGGATTCATAAAGTTGTGACCTATACCTCCGAAAAGCTGCTTTACGATGACTATAGCTAAAGCGCTGCCGATAATACACATCCATGTCGGCGCTGTCGGCGGGAGGTTCAAGCCGAGTATGAGCCCCGTCACCACAGCCGACAGATCCCTTATACGCACCGGCTTTTGCGCCACCTTCTGGCAGATATACTCTATGAATACCGCTGAAACGGTAGTGCTTATGAGCACCCTCGCCGCGCTTATGCCAAAGTAAACTATCCCGCATATCACGCAGGGCATCAAGGCTATGATAACGTCCAGCATGATCGTGCGCGCGCTTTGCTTGCAGTGGATATGCGGCGCTGTTGACAAATGCAGATGAAGCTCTTGCTTTTCCATCACTTCTTCTCCCTTCCACGGGCTGATATTATCTGCCTCGCAGTTCTGAATGAGGTAGTGAGCCAGCGCCTTGACGGGCAAATATAAGCGCAGCATCCGCACATCATGCATTCCATGACATGCAGCCGCTCCGCGCCTTCATAATCCTCATGGTCGCAGTAATACTTTATCAGGAAGGGATCAAGCCCTATCGGGCAAACCTCCGCGCAGCGCGCGCAGCGAATGCAGGGCTGTTCCTCATGTGTTTGAGCTTCTTTGCGGTTCATAACCAAAATTCCGCCGCTTCCCTTGGCAATAGATACCTCATCATCCGGCGCACATATTCCCGTCATAGCGCCCCCAACTATAATTTTGCCGGGCTCTTGAGAATATCCGCCGCATCTGTCTATTGCATCCTTGATAAGCGTTCCGATGCGAACCCTTAGATTCTGCGGGAAACGCACCCTGCCCGTTATAGTTGTAATACGCTCGATAAGAGGCTTGCCAAGTGTCACCGCGTCCGCGACAGCCGCCGCGGTAGCCGCGTTTATCACAACGGTGTTTACATCTATCGGGAGCTTGAAGGGCGGCACTTCCTTGCCAGCCACAGCCTTAATAAGTTGTTTTTCGCTGCCTTGCGGATACTTCGTCGGCATTACTACGACGGAAACGCCCTTTCTTTCACGAGCGCATTCCTGCATGACCCGTATCGCCTGAGGTTTATTATCCTCTATCGCGATAACGCCCTTATCCACATTCAGCGCGCGCATAATGGCGCGAAGCCCGTTGACAACGCGCTCGGGCGTTTCAAGCATCATTCTATAATCGGAGGTAAGATGCGTTTCACATTCCGCCCCGTTTATTATAACGAGCTCGCAGTTCTTGCCCTCAGGCACCTTCAGCTTAACATGCGTCGGAAAAGTTGCGCCGCCCATTCCGCATACGCCCGCATCGCGAACAGCGGAAATGATCGCCTCAGGATTTACCTCTTCCACATCTCCCAAGGGATTAAGCTGCACCCATGTGTCTGTAAAATCATTCTTGATGGTTATGGTCTGAACCGGCATTCCGCCAAACTGTATCCGCGCGTCGATAGCCGTGACTTCGCCTGATATGCTTGCATGTACTGGCAGTCCCAACGCTCCGCTGGGCTCCGCTATCACCTGGCCTATGTCCACATGCTCGCCCGGCTTTACGCAGGGTATGCTTGGCGCTCCCAGATGCATCTGCATTGGAATGACTACTTTTTCAGGAATAAATGATCTGACGGCCTGCTCTTGAGTAAATATCTTTCCTTCATGCGTATTTTTTTCTTTTTGCATAGGGTATACGCCGCCCCGAAAAGTGTTTTTTTTCACTCTCCGATCACCTCCGACAATACTTTCACATGATCCGCCGAAGCATTGACGGCGTCTACCACAGCTCCGGAGCTTATCGAAGCGCCGGTAACAGAGTCTATATCTATCTTTAATGCAAGCGGAGTTTGTTTATCCGCAAACTGCGATGTGAAGGCTGCTTCCTTCGTTTTGGCGCCAAGACCTGCGGTCTCGGAAAAACGGCTGCCGCCGACGGTTATTCCCGTGACGCTTCCATCGAGTTTGATTCCGACGATGACCTCTATTGGTCCGCCATAGCCTTGTTCGACCGCCGTACATACATAACCGACGAGCTCGTCGCCGCTATATGCTGCATAGCACTCATCAACCGTTGCAGTCTCATCAAGCTGCATTTGAGAGAAGCTGTCCGCGCTGGAAAAAACAGCGATCCTTGACGCTTCCTTCTCCTCGATATTGCGCTGTTGAATCATTTCGCTCGTCATCTCGTTTGTAGTTCCAAGCAAAAATGCGGCGCTCATAGCTATAAGCCACATGATAAGCCATGCCTGTGGTTTGCGTTTCATTTCTTCCTCTTTTCCAAGCTGCTTTTTATATCAATAATTCATACCTATTGCTCCCATATTACGGGCTGCTTGCGCGCTTGTCAATGCATTATGCCGCATTTTGTTAAAATAATATCTATTTTGTTAATTATGTATCATAATCTATATCAAAATGACCGCTTTCTTAGCGGCCATCTGTATTAAATAATGTTATCTTTTTAAAACGCTGCGTATGTTGAAGCCCTTCTTCCCGTTATGCTTCACCTCGTTCAAGGCTGTCTCTGCCGTTTTGAATGCCGCCGTAAAGCTTTGATCCTCCGGATGGATCAGTGCAACGCCAAGACTGCATGTCGCGCCTTCGATATCAGGCAATGAGATGCTGCCTATCATGCTGATTATTTTTTCAGCGCGCCTTTGGATCACCGACTCATCTCTAAAATCGGCTATGAAAGCTAAAAACGCATCGCCACCATAGCGTCCCACGATATCGTCGTTTCTGAATTCCATACACAGCCTTGAGCCTACCTCTTTAATAAAAGCATCGCCAAAGAGATGCCCCAATGCATCGTTGATATCCTTAAAATCGTCAATATCGATCAAAAACAAGGCGCAATATCCGTGGTGTCCCGAAAGCACATTTTGTATCGCGATCTCAGCCGTTGGCCTGTTCATCAAACCGCTTATCCTGTCATACACAACAGGAGCCTGCCTGTCATCAACACCTCTTATTTCTTCATCAATATCCTCGGCCTTACCGAAAATTCGATACACTTCATCATTATTATCCGCGAGGCTCTTCACCGTTGCGCGATACCATCTATAATAATTTGATTTATCCCGCTTTACCTTATAAAGCATTTCTCCCGATCTCGGTTCTTGCAGATACTCCCGTATCTGCCGCTCGAATTGCGCCTGTTGGCTTGGATCGATAAACTCGAAGCTGCGTATCATCTGCAAATAATTAGGGAACCTCATTATCGTATGTTCGCCTTTGTCGTTCGTAAAGAACATTCGCATGGTGTTGGCCTGCGCGTCATAGTCAAAAACGAAGGTATCGCTTCCGCTTAGCAGCAGCTCATATGTGTTTCTTTGCAGCTCGCGCTCTCTTAGCGTATCTCCGTCTGAGAAGGCGACGTCGTTGTTATCATATGTTTTTATAATGTCGGTCAGCTCTTTAATCTGCTGTTTGGCGTCTTCAAGCTGCGCCTGCAGTCTTTTCGTCTCAGTTATATCGTTATAGGTAACACAGAATATGCCATGCTCTTTTGTTCCGCCCAAAAACGAGAAAGTGCAGTCAAGCCACATCATATGGCCGTCGGCATGGTAGTCCTTTATCACCGCTTTTTGGGTCTTTCCTTCTTCTATCGCGCGGGCAAATATCTGCCTTTCATTTTCCTGTTGCTTTTTATCCATTTTTTCCCATACATTTAAAGAGAAGCCGGCAAATGTATCGGCGGAATATCCAAATATTCTGTAATATCCTGAGCTCACGCGAATAAGCTCGAGCCTGTCTCCGCAAAGCTCCAAAATCGCGACCCCGCCCTCAAAGCTCTCTAAAATATCATTCATCATTCGGTCGCCGCCAAGATAAGCATCGCTGTCAAATATCTTTTCCGAGTCCTGCTTTATGCCGCTTGGTATATGACGAAAGGTATCGAGATAACGCTCAAAATCTTCGTATGGCATAGGTTTCGCATAATAATATCCCTGTATCCAGTCGCAGCCTATGCTGTGCAAAAACGCGATCTGTTCGCTTGTTTCAACGCCTTCGGCAATAACCGGGATATCAAGCCATCTTGCCATGCGCAGAACAGCGGCGATAATGCTGCCCGCGCGAGTGGAATTTTCAAAGCCCTCAAGGAACTTCATGTCTATCTTTAAAACATCTACTGGCAGTTCCTTCAATACGTTCAGCGAAGAATATCCGCTGCCAAAATCATCCATCATTATAGTAAATCCGTAATCCCTCAGAGCCTGAACCGTTGCGGTCATCTGCTGCAAATTATCGGTATATGCGGATTCGGTTATCTCTAGTTTTAGAAGATCGGGATCAAGCTGATATTTTTCCACAAGCCCAGTCAATTCATCTACTACGCCGGCATTGTAAATACTTCTTCTCGACAGGTTCACCGAAATAGGGATGACCCTTTTTTCTTCGTCTATGCGCGAGCGCAGGATATTGCAAGCCTCTTCCCAAACGAAATAATCGAGTTTTTCTATGAATCCGCTTTTTTCAAACACGGGAATGAACCTTCCCGGAAGCAGCAGACCCATTTCCGGATGCTTCCAACGAACCAAAGCCTCCGCGCCAAGAGGTTCTCCGTTTGAAAGACTGTGCACCGGTTGCAGATATAAGACAAACTGCCTTTCGGCTATCGCCGTCTCCAATTCATCGGATATTTGCATCTCATAGGCTATATTATTGCGAAGCTTTTCGTCATACAAAGCATATGTCTTATATGGATCGGCTTTAGCCGCAGCAAGCGCCATGTTCGCTTTTTCGCACATTTGCTCAACCGGGATATATGCGTTGTCTATTTCATATATGCCGTATTTAAGCGTAACACGAAAATCAATTCCGAATTCCACAAGATTTATCGTACTTAACATTTTAAGAGATTCAATATCTCTTGTTTGCTTTGGTATGCATAAAACGAATCTGTCGTTTTCCAGTCTTCCGCATATTCCACCGCATTCCTGCGCCACACCTTTGATATATCGGCCTAACAAAACCAACACCCGGTCGCCTATCTCATTGCCCAAAAGGCCGTTGACCATTCTGAATCGGCAGGCGTCGCAATATATAAGCACGTTTTTCTCTTTTTGATTTTTCGCCAAATATTCTGAAACCTTCAGGCAAAATCCCGCTTTATTATATAGTCCCGTCAAAGCGTCATGCTCAAAACGATAACGCATTTCGTCTTGTATGATCTTGTCTTTTTCCGCCTGTAGCTTTTGATCTGTAATATCAAAGAGGACTATCAATATCTCATTCGGCCGGCCGTCGCGGCATTGAATGCTCTTAAATCTTCCGTTTATCCAAAGCACCTGTCT
Source organism: uncultured Oscillospiraceae bacterium (assembly GCA_964408655.1). GTDB lineage: Bacteria > Bacillota > Clostridia > Christensenellales > CAG-138 > JAQVRG01. Next base: position 17,353 of record CAYPAH010000026.1, read on the forward strand.
GTTAAGGCTAAGCAATTCGAACTCGAGAGATATTTCTTTATCGCGAACCAGAGATGCGTCTATCAAGGCCTGCCGCACCTCGTCTCTGTAAGGCTCAAAAACAAGGCTCAATAAGGATGCGTTGCGCACATCGTCATTTTGAGAAAATCCCAAGAGGTCATTATACTTTTGATTTCTGTATAGATATTCTCCGCAGTCTCCCAGCTCGCATACCGCAATTCCGTGAGGCAGGCTGTCGAACACCGCCATCAGTTCTTCGCTCGGCAATGTCTCCCCTATTGTTTCGATAGCAATATCATGCTCTTTTTTCTTTTGCAGCGCG
>CAYPAH010000027.1:0-17420 GCA_964408655.1 uncultured Oscillospiraceae bacterium
AACTTATCCATGTAAAACTGATTGTATTCCTCATCCTTGACTTCGCTTTTCGGCTTTTTCCATATAGGAACCATGCTGTTGAGCGTTTCATCCTCGATATAGCTTTCATATTCCTTGCCCTCGTCATCCTTGGGGCGGGATTTTTCCACCTGCATACGGATGGGATAACGGATATAATCGGAATATTTTTTGATGAGAGAGGAAACGGTATATGATTTAAGGAAGCGGGAGTAGTTTTCATCGTCGTTATCGGCCTTGAGCGAAAGTATAACGTCGGTGCCCGCGCTCTCCTTTTCGCAGGGACTTATGCTGTAACCGTCCGCGCCCTCCGATTCCCATTTGAAGGCTTCGTCGCTGCCATAGGTGCGAGAGATAACGGTGACCTTGTCGCTTACCATAAAAGCCGCGTAAAAACCAACGCCGAACTGACCGATGGTGTCCAGATCGGTTTCGCCCTCGTGCGCCTGTTTAAAGGCGAGAGTGCCGCTCTTGGCAATGGTTCCTAGATTGTTTTCAAGATCTTCCTTCGTCATGCCGCAGCCGTTATCGCTTATGGTGAGAGTGCGTGCTTCTTCGTTGGCGGCGATGCGAATATGAAAATCTTCGCGCGTCATGCCTACATTGCTGTCCGTTAGGGACTGGAAATAGAGCTTGTCAAGTGCGTCGCTGGCGTTTGAGATCAATTCGCGAAGGAATATTTCCTTATGGGTGTAGATCGAATTGATCATAAGATCCAAGAGGCGCTTGGATTCTGCTTTGAACTGTTTCTTTGCCATAATATTTGAACCTCCGAAACAAATAAATGCGTTTATTCGCCGGATCGGCCGGCGTGTTAGCACTCGCTGATAATGAGTGCTAAAATGAATATAGGGCATTGCGGCTCAAAATGCAATATGCTTCAAGAATTGTCTACAACACTGTCACATTTAATGTAAAGAAAAGGAGCCGCCCTCAAAAGGACAGCTCCCGCATGGTTTTTTTAAATTGCCGTTTTACTGCTCCACGATATCCGTTCTCTTGTCGCCAACGAAGAAAAGCGCCACCGTGCCGCAGCCGGTGTGCGAGCCAATGACCGTGCCCACATGATTTATCTCAACATGACCGCTAAGCTTGGGAAAGGTCGCTTCTATGGCGTCCGCTACGTCCTTGGCGTCGTCATAGCAGGCGGAATTGGAAATATAGCATTTTCCGCTGTAATCAAGACCGTCTTTGGCATGTTCCTTCATTTTTTCAAGGATGGCCGCCTTGACCTTCTTTTTGGTGCGGATCTTTTCGCGGGGGATAAGGTGTCCGGCTGCGTCCATGTTGAGCAGCGGGCAAACGCCCAGAAGCGAACCAAAGAAACCGGCGGTCTTTGAAATTCGCCCGCCGCGGATATAAGAAGTAAGGTCGGAGGAAAAGAACCAGTGATGTATGTTCAGCTTGTTTTCTTCCGCCCAGTCTTTAAGCTCTTCAAGTGAAAAGCCTTCGTCACGGCGGTCGGCAAGCATATCCATAAGCAGGCCGTAGCCGGAGGAGGCGCCAAGAGAATCCACGAGCTCTATTCGGCGCTCGGGATATGCTTCGAGAAGCTGGGTCTTCGCGGTGTTGGCCGCGTTGAACGAGCCGGAAAGCCCCGTGGAAAGAGAAACGTGCATTATATCCTTGCCCTCTTTAAGGAAGGGCTCAAAGAATTGCTTGAACTGCTCAACGTTCACCTGAGCGGTGGTGGGAGAAGCGCCCTGACGGATCTTTTCGTAAAAGTCCTCAAACGGAACGGTCTTGCCAAGATCGTCGGGATAAGAAACGCCGTCGATGATAAAGTGGAAGCACACATAGGGGATGCTTCGCGCATTGAAGTGCTCCGCCGTGAGATCGGCTGTGGAGCAGCAGGTAAGTACATAAGACTGCATAGTAATAACTCCCTTTGTATATGATTGCTTATTGAAGCGCATAGTGCTTCTATTAAAGTGTAACCGATTACGCGCCTTACGTCACCCTACCATAAGAAAAGCCGCACTCTACCGTTGGAAGCGTGCAAAGTAGAGAGAAAAGCGGGCGATTCTACTCACGGTAGAGAGGATTTGCTTTTGGCTGTTTCTCTGTGATAGAATCAAGGCAGCTATTGGAAGGAGAAGGAAAGTATATATAAATGGGCGAACTGAAGGCAACGATAGCGAAAAATATAATCGAGCTTCGCAAATCAAATGAATACACTCAGGCACAGCTTGCCGAAAAGCTGAATTACAGCGATAAGGCCGTTTCAAAGTGGGAACGCGGAGAATCGGTGCCAGATGTTGCCGTGCTCAAGGCGATAGCGGATATTTTCGGGGTGAGCGTCGATTATCTTTTGCAGGAGGAGCATGAGGCTGGCGTTCAGGCAGGAAGGCTCGAGGGAGAGAAGGAGCGGAAAAAAGTGAACCGCTTTGTGGTCGTGCTGCTTTCTGTTGCGCTGGTGTGGCTGATAGCGACGATAGTCTTCGTCGCGTTAAAGATATATCCCAAAAAGTTCGAGCTTTTGTGGAGCGTTTATGTTTACGCGGTTCCCGCTTCATGCATTGTTATGCTTGTGTTCAATAGCATATGGGGACGCCCGCGACTGAATTATATCATCGTTTCCCTGTTGGTGTGGAGCATTATTTTTTCTGTTTATGTGTGTTTTCTCCCGCATGATCTAAAGCTTATCTTCGTTCTGGGCATTCCCGCTCAGATAATCATTATTTTATGGTCATATCTGAAAAAAAGATAATTTAAAAACGCGGTTTTTGTCATATGCTAATAATGAAATGCTTTTTAATCTGATTTTAAGCTTTCTTTCATTATATTAATATTGACTTGAAGAATTTTGAAAGTATAATTATAACGGTTTATAAATGAAGGATCAGGAAAGGAAGTAAATAAAATGAAGAAAAGGATCTTTGCAATCGCGCTTGTTTTAATGCTGGCGCTTTCGTTTGCGGTCAGCGCGCAGGCGCTCGAGGCCGACACTGCGGGAAACGCTTTTGAAAGCGAGGCTACGGTAGCTTCTCCCGTAGTGGAGCGTGACTTTTACTGGATGGGCGAAAGCCTTTCACTCAGCTCCGCCAAGATCGGCGCTGACGCTATCATTGGGGGGCGCGATCTCATCGTGAGCGGGGCGGAGGTCGCCGGCAGCGCTCGTATGGCGGGCTATAATGTCACTCTCAGCGGCGTGAAGGCCGCAAACAACATGACCATTGGCGGCTACAGCGTGAGGATAGACTCTTCCTCCGAGGCGCAGGGCGTTTATGTAGGCGCAAGTGACGCGAGCTTTGACGGAAGCTGCAGCGCTCTTACCATAGTCGGCGCAAACGTGAGCATCAACGGCACTGTAAACGGAGACGCAAGCGTTTTTGCCGATAAGGTCGTTATAGGCGAGAACGCCGTGATAACGGGGACTCTGCACGTCACCTCCGCTAACGAGCCTGTTGTTTCAGCGGGCGCTTCCATCGGCGCTGAGGATTATACCATCACCAAGGTCGATGAAGAGGCTGCCGCCGCGGTCGTTACGACTGCCACGATAGCCAGCAGGATAATGCATAAGCTTTACTGGATAGCGGCTGTGGCGCTGCTCGCGCTTGTTATCTGCCTGCTTGCGAACAGATCTCTTGAAAACGCGAAGATCACGGTTCAAAGCCGTACCGCCGCAATGCTGATCTCTGGCGCGGTGGCTCTGCTTGCAATGCCTATGCTGATATTGCTGCTTTGCCTCAGCTATTTCGGTCTGCCTGTCGCTGGTCTTGTGACGATACTTTTCCTTCTGGCGATGCTTTTTGCGGTTCCCTTCGCAGGCGCTTCGCTTGCGCGTCTCGTATTCCCCAGAATGAACGTGCTGCTTGCGGCTCTCATCGGCGGCGCGATATTGAGCGCGGTGCGCATAGTGCCTGTTTTAAAGACGCTGATCTATTTCGCCTGCGTTATCTACACTCTCGGCTACTATGTGCTTTATTGCTTTGACGGCTTCAAGTCCTTTGGCAAAAAGCTCCAGAACGCGCCCGTAATGGCGCAGCAGCCGGTATTCACCGTTCCTACGGAGGAGATAGCTTCTCCCGGGCAGAGCGCCGTAGATGATAGCGAAAAAGTGCCGGAAGACGCTGATAAAGATAAAGCCGAATAAAAGGCTTGATTATTAGCCAAGAAAAAACTAAAGCGCCTCAAGCGAGGCGCTTTAGTTTTTATCTGTTTAACAGGCTTAAACAAACAGCCTTCTGCGTATCTTATCCTTCAGCTTTTGCTTTTTCTCAAGGAGTATCAGCATAACGCCGATCAAAAGACAGGGCGCTGCCGCGATGAGCGACCACACGGGCTGAAAAACGCCGTTTAAGTTTAGATCGATTATTAGCTCTATCAGCACGCAGAACACGGCTATGTTGGCGAGTATTATCGCGGGCTTATAGAGCGTGCCGCTTAGCTTTTTTGAGCAGATTATCGGGGCGGAGGCGTATGCGAGGGCGCAAAGGGCAAAGCCGAGAGGCATCACAAAGCTCAGATATGTTTTCACACCTATGGTGATAAGACATATGTCCGCGAGATATAATTGCAAAGCGGCGGTATCGTAGAGTATGGAAAGATAAACGTTCACCTTGTTAACAAGCATTGGCAAAATGAACCAGACGAACAGGCAAACGGCCGCGCCGCTTACATAAGCCGACCATGATATCCTTCGCGTCATAAAAATATCTATGAGAATGGAGCAAAGAACGGGCACGGAAAGCGCGATGGTCGCGAGTATACCGCTGTAACGCCGGTCGATATGCGCCATTATGCGCTCCACTCGCGGCGGATAGGGCATGTTTTTCGGCTCCTGCCACGGATTCGCGGGGTTTATTACCTCAACGCCGCAAAGCGGGCATTTCTCTTCGGAATCGGCAAGCTCAACGCCGCAGTTCACACAATAGGACATATGCTCAATACCTTTCGTTGCTTTCGATTTTTACATGTACGCCCATTTTGACAAGGCGCGTGAAAAAGGCTCGTTCCACTTCGGATTCTTGAATAGTGCGGGTGAAATTCACTATCATGCTGCCCTTGTATGAAAGGCAGGCGCAGGTGACGGGATTGCTTTGAAGGGGACCCAGCATAAAGTCGAGCCGCGTGACATACTGCGCCATGGCTTCGGGCAGATCGGTCTTTCCAAGGTTGGAAAGCGAACTTGAGGAATAACGGTCGCCCACGAAATGATATGCCGTTTTCATCGCAAGCTGCTTTAATGGCAGCGGAAGAAAACGCACGAAGGGGTTGTGCGTTGAGCGCACATTGGTCGAAATGCGCGCGTTCAGGCGCTTTTCGGTCAGCTCAAGCCCCATAAAATTGTGGACTATCTTTATCGCTTCCTCGAAGCTGTATTCGCCGTATACCGGCTCTAAGCCTACGTTGACGTAGGAGGCGAAATTGCGCAGCGTTTTGGAAGGATAAAAACGTCTGAGATTTATCGGCACGTTTACCTTAACAGGCATACGGCGCTTTCGCCTGCTGTGCTCCCTCGATTGGATATCAGCTATCGAGCAAAGCAGCACGGCGCTTAGAAATTCGTTGACGCTGGCGTTATATTTTGCCGCGGTCTCTTTCACCGAGCTTACTGAAAGTATGCCCGTGATGATATGCATAAAATGCGGGGTAGGAGTTCCGTGCAGGCGGTAGGCGCTGTTTTCGCCGCGGGAAAGACAGGCCGATCTCGCATAGCGCACAAAGCTGTCCTCAAGCTCTTCGGCCTTAGGCGCTTCAGAGCAGTTCAGTATCTGATCGTCATAGGGTATATCGGCGCCGTAGCGAAGCCTTAGATATTCGGCCACAAGCGTTTTAAGAAAACAAAGACCGCCTGTGCCGTCGGTCAAAACATGGAATATCTCGACGGCTATGCGGTTTCCGTAATAGCGCACGCGAAACATCAGTCCCCCGTCGCGCCTAAGATCCATTCTTACGCAGGGGTTCGCCACGTCCTTTTGCACCAGTGGCGTGCGCATGGCATTTTCAAGATAAAACCAGAACATGCCGCGGCGAAGGCGGGTGGTGAAGGCAGGAAAGCGCTGCATAACATGATTCAGAGCCTCTTGAAGCGTAGATGGAACCACAGGCTCGCTCAGCTCCGCGCTCAGGCGGAACAAGGCCGTCCAGTTTTTGTTTTTTGCCGCCGGATATATAAGCGCTGCATTGTCAAGATACAGCCAGTCTATGAGGCGGTTATCCTTCATGTATGTTTTCACGGACGAATTGTTTGATCCTTTCAAGAGCCTGTCGGGCTTCATAAATGCCATAGAGCACATAAGCGTGCCATGCACCCTCTTCGATATGCAGCGTGCATTCGCAGCCGCAGGCGGTGAGCTTATCGCATAAGGCGCGCGAATCGTCCTCAAGTATTTCGTATGAACCGGCAAATATCATCGACGGCGGAAAACCGTCAAATTTTCCGTTCAGTGGAGAAACATACGGGTCGGTGAGCTTTCCCTCCGCATACATATCCGCCTGCATCGCAAGCGAAGCTTTAGTGAGCGTAGGATCAAGCTGCGCGTTGCGCGTTACCGCGTCAAGCGAGAGCGTGAGATCCGCCCATGGCGAGATCGCCACTATGCAGCAGGGCAGAGGAAGCCCCTCGGCAATAAGCCTGTGACAGAGCGCATAACAAAGCCCTCCGCCTGCGGATTCTCCGGCAAAGGCGATCTGCTCGGGAGAATAACGCTCAAGCATAAACCTATAAGCCGAGAGAGCGTCGTCTATTGCGGCCGGATAAGGATTTTCCGGAGCGAGCCTGTAGGCAAGGCAAAGAACAGGAGCCGAACAAAGCTCCGAAAGAATGCCGCCAAAGCCGTGCGCGTATTCGAGACTGCCGGAGGTATAACCTCCGCCATGGAGATATAATATTGCATTATTCTCCGTTGCGGAGTTTGAAATTGCCCAATCAGCTTGATAAGGGCTGTCTATTGCGGAGCTGAATTTGATCTTATCTCCTAATACACGCGCCCCCAAAGCGCCAACGCTGTCCTGCGCCTTACGAGCGGTTTCGATGCTGTTGCTGAGCAAAGGCTGGAGAAGCTTTATCTCCTGTCGCATAAGTATACTTGTTGCTTTCATATAAAAAGTATATCATACGGCGGCCTAAAAAGATATGTCGGGCTTGTGACGATTCTGAAGAGAAGCTGCATGAAGTTCGGCGAAAGTGCGATGAGCAGGCTTAAAACGCATAATTTCAAGCTTAACAAAAGGAATAATATCATATACAATAAAAGAAAAGCGAAGGAGCAAAGCGCATGAGCCGGTCATCCCCATACGCCTATATGCAAAACAGAGAGATATCCTGGCTCAGGTTCAACGAGCGCGTTTTGCTGGAGGCCGCGGACTAAACTGTTCCGCTGCTTGAACGCTTGAAATACATATCGATCTTTACAAGCAATCTGGATGAGTTTTTTATGATCCGCGTCGGAAGCATTTTTGACCTGCAATCGCTCGACCCTCTTTCCGTGGATAATAAAACTGGTCTGCATCCGGAGGAGGAGCTTGAACGCATTTATGACGCGCTGCGTCCGCTTTATCAGGAAAGGGAACGGCTTTATCGTTTTCTTCGCGGACGGCTTGCGGCATATGGCATTCATTTGCTGAATTACTCTGAAACCGAGAAAAAAGAGAAGGATTATCTGAGTAAATACTTTCATTCGGAGATAGAGCCGCTGCTTTCGCCGCAGGTAGTGGACGCGCATCATCCCTTTCCACATCTTAAAAACGGGCTTTTGCATATAGGCATGTTTCTTCAAAAGGGAGACAACGGCAAGAAGCTTTTTGGCGTTATCCCCGTTCCCGCCGTTCTGCCGCCGCTGATATTTCTTCCCGGGGCGGAAAAGCGCTGCGTTTTTACAGAGGACATTATTTTTTCAAAGCTCAAAGGTATATTTACCGGATATGCGATAAGCGATAAGTGTGTGTTTTGCGTTACACGCAACGCGGACATCAGCCCCGAAGAGGAAGCCTTCGATATGAAGGCTGACTTTCGCGCATTGATGAAAGAGCTGCTGAAAAAGAGAAAGCGCCTTGCCGCCGTCCGTTTGGAAACCAGGGAGAAGACCAGCGAAGAATTTCGCGCGTATCTTTGCGAAAAACTGAATATAAAGCAAAAGCAGGCATATGTGACAAAAATGCCGATACACCTCGACTTTGTTTTCGGACTGAGCGCCAAGCTCCCTAAAGAGGCCGCGTCGCAGCTTTTATATGAGCCGTATACTCCGCAGCCAAGCGCCCTTGTGAGAGAGGACGAGCCAATGGCCGCGCAGATAGAAAAGCGGGACATTCTGCTTTCTTATCCCTTTGAAAGCATGGAGCCATTTTTGCGCCTTGTAAGGGAAGCGGCCAAGGACCCTGCTTGCATTTCAATAAAAATAACGATATACAGGCTGGCCTCGCGCGCAAAGCTGATAGAATATCTTTGCGCGGCGGCTGAAAACGGCGTGGATGTGAGCGTTATAATAGAGCTGAGGGCAAGGTTTGACGAGCAGAACAATATCGACTGGTCGGAACGCCTCGAAGAGGCGGGCTGCAAAATAAGCTATGGCTTTGACGAATACAAGATACATTCTAAGATCTGCCTTATAACACGGCAGGATAAAAGCGGCATAAAGCACATCACCCAGATAGGCACAGGCAACTACAACGAAAAAACAGCCGCGCAGTATACCGATCTTTGCCTTATGACGGCGGATAAGGCCGTAGGTGCGGATGCGCAGGCGTTTTTCAACAATATGGCGATAGCTAATCTCGAAGGGGAATACGAGCGCCTGCTTGTGGCGCCAAACAGCTTTAAAAATATCGTGCTCGCCATGATGGATGAAGAAATACAAAAGGGCGGGGAAGGGCGCATGGTGTTCAAGATAAATTCCCTTACCGATATGGATATTATCGCCAAGCTGCGCGAAGCCTCCTGCGCGGGAGTAAAAATAGAGATGTTCGTTCGCGGGATATGCTGCATTCTGCCCGGAATAGAGGGCATAACCGAGAACATCACGGTAAAGAGCATAGTGGGCAGATATCTGGAGCATTCGCGCATATATTGCTTTGGCCGCGGCGAGGGAGAAAAGATATATATTTCATCGGCAGATTTTATGACGCGAAATATGGAAAGGCGGGTGGAAATAGCCTGCCCCGTTATGGACGCTGGAGCGCGGGAAAAGATACGCCGCCTGCTTGAAGCGCTTTCGCTCGACACGCAGAAGGCGCGGAGGATGCAAAGCGACGGCGCTTACGCTTATATTTCGGGAGGCGGCGCCATGGTGGACAGCCAGGCTGTGCTTATGCGTCTTGCGGAAAAGAAGGCCGAAGAGCGCGTGACGGGATCTGCGGGTCAAAAGAAAACGGGTCTCGCTTCGCGCATAAAAGCCCTGCTTCATAAAAAATAAGGGGAGCCCATAAACGATCCAAATATAAAAAAGGCGGCGCTTTCATCAAATAATGAAAAGGCCGCCTTTATATCATGCGCTTATTCCTTCGCTCTTTTTTGCTTTTTTATTTCATACATATGCCGGTCGGCAGTGTCTATGGCGACGTCCATTGAATCATCCTTGCCGGGAAGAATGATGTTCGTTCCAACACTTGCGCTAAGGCGGTATGGCAGAATATTTTTCGTGTTGTATTGATCCATCGCGCTTTGCAGGCGCGAGACATATTCGTTTGCGTATTCTTCGGTGACGTCCGAAGCGATTATCACAAACTCGTCGCCGCCGTAGCGCATGATGGCCTCGCCGTGGCGGTGCATACTTTTCAAAATGCAGGCGAGCGCCTTGATGCAATGGTCGCCCGTGTCATGCCCATAGGTGTCGTTGATGTTCTTCAGGCCGTCAAGGTCGATGAAAACGAGAAGAACATTTTTATGCTTAACTATGCTCTCCCGCCACACTCTTCCGCCGTATTTTTGGAAGCCCCTGCGGTTATATACTTCGGTGAGACCGTCATAGCACCAGCTCTGCTCAAGCTTGCTTATCATTTTAGCCATCAAGCGCCGCTTGCGTATGTTTTCTATGGCGTTGCCAATGTTCATTATCCAACTGAAGAAAAGCTCGCTCTCAAAGGGAAAATCGCTTCCGCTGGTTATGCAATATCCGAAGAACTGATCGGTAAAATGTATGGGGGAAACGACATAATCCGCGTTTTCTTCGGCTTTTGAGGCCCTGCGAACGAAGGAATGGATGTCCTCGTGAAGATCGTCTGAAAATATGCCGTCGTGAAAGCTCAAGAGCAGGGTGCAGCTTTCGCTGCCGTCTATATCCAAAGGACCCATCTCAGCCTGATCCGTCTTGTAAATGTCGAGAGAGCCCTCTTCGAGCACCTTGTTATAAATATAGAGATCGAAGCTTTTACATTCGATATTGGGGAGAAACTGCTTGATGACGGTCTTGAGCTGAGCAAAGGAATCTACGGTAGTGAGCGCTATTGCCATGGCGCGCGTTTCCAGAATGAATTTTTCATCCATATCACGCATGGAAAAGTGCAGCTTTCTAAAGGCCGCGTCGCTGATAGCTCCGGGACTTTTGCAGCCGCAGCTCTCACGAAAGATGGGTTTTGCCGCAATAGCGAGACATTTGCCGCTCTCTTTTTCCGCCGCCCCCGATATAAGCGCCTGACAGGCCAAATAACCCTGCTCGCCCTGCATACGCTCAACGGAGCTTATGCCGGGGATATGATATGCGGCCTCATAATCATCGTCAAATCCGGAAAGCGCAACATCCTGCGGCACGCGAATGCCATGGCGTGAAAGGGCGTTATAAACGCCAAAGGCCATAACGTCGTTGGCGCAGACGATAGCCTGCGGAAAGGGAAGATCGGACTTTAGAAAATGCTCGGCCGCCTCTTCTCCGCTTAGCTTTAAATAGTCGCCGATGAATACGCGCTCGGGTTCGTATGGTATTCCGCTTTCTTCAAGGACTTCAAGATAGGCGTTAAGACGTTCTCTTGCCTCTGAGGTAACATTTAGCCCGCCGACGAAATTGATGCGCCTATAGCCGTGCACATTTATCATATGCTCAACGACCTCGCGCATGGCGGTCTTATTATCGATACACAGACTATACATTCCCGGACGCTCAAGCTCTACGCTCGAGGTCGGCGTTTTTGCGGCGGTGATGCGGGCAACGACGTCGTCAAGCGCCTCTTTTGAGAAGATGGTGCTGTTCAATATCACAGCGCCGTCAAACTCGGTGAAATCGGGCACACGATAGATCATGTACTCGCCTATATCATGCTTGTTGTCAGACTGAAAACGCCGCTCACACATAAAGATAAAAAGGTTACAGCCATACTCCTTGCAGCATCTCTGCATCCCGCTGAGGGTACGCCTTATATGGCTGGTTGTTATCTCAGTTACGATGGCAATAATATTTTTCACAGCTATTTCCCCAGACTATAGAAATGACGTAAACAGTTTAACATTTCCTTAATTAACAGTATAGCCGGATTTGAGCAAAATGCAACTTCTCATTTTGCCTGTTTTTAGCATATGACAAAAACAAGCGGCGCAAAACCGCGCCGCTCGAGCTTTTTTTAGAGCTGTTTATCCAAGATAGGGAGCGAGGAATTTTTCGCCATATCCGTAATGCTCGGATACATAATCGATATCCTTATCGCCGCGGCCGGAGAGGTTCACAAGTATAGAACCGGTCTTATGCTCCTTGGCGTAGCGTATCGCGCCCGCGAGAGCGTGCGAGCTTTCTATCGCGGGGATTATGCCCTCAAAGCGGCTAAGCAGGAAGAAAGCTTCCATAGCCTCATCATCGCTTACGCTGGTGTAATGGATCCTTCCCTTGTCATGCAAAAAGGCGTGCTCGGGGCCGACGGAGGGATAATCAAGTCCGCTCGCGACTGAGTATACAGGCTGAGGCTGGCCGTTTTCATCCTGAAGCATGAGACTTTCAAAACCGTGCATCACGCCCTTGCTGCCAAAGGTTATGGAAGCCGCGTTATCACCGACGGCGCTGCCGCGACCCATAGGCTCTACGCCGTATATCTCAACGGGATCTGCGATGAAGGGCAGGAAGAAGCCGATGGAGTTTGAGCCGCCGCCGACGCAGGCAAACAGAGCGTCGGGGCTTATGCCTGTCATATCGCGGAACTGCTCGCGGGCTTCCGTACCGACCACCATTTGAAAATCGCGGACTATTTTGGGGAAGGGATGGGGGCCTACGGCGGAGCCTATGCAGTATATCGCCGTTTTGTATTCCTTCATATAGCCTTCAAACGCGCCGTCAACGGCCTCTTTCAAGGTCTTAAGGCCGTGACTTACGGGGATCACGCGGGCGCCAAGCATTTTCATTCGGGTAACGTTGGGCGCCTGCTTCGCTATATCCACCTCGCCCATGTAAATGTCGCATTCCATGCCAAAGTATGCGGCCGCCGTAGCTAAGGCCACGCCGTGCTGACCTGCGCCAGTTTCGGCGATCAGCTTCTTTTTGCCCATGTATTTTGCGAGAAGACCTTCGCCCATGCAGTGGTTCAGCTTGTGCGCGCCGGTGTGGTTGAGATCCTCGCGCTTAACGTAGATCTGGCAAAGCCCAAGCAGGCGAGAGAGGCGCTCGCAGTGATAAACGGGAGTGGGACGGCCTTGAAAATCGCGGCGAATGCGGCGAAGCTCGCTGATGAACTGCGCGCTGTGGCAAATGGTCTCATAAGCTTCGTTGATCTCCGCAAAAGCGTCTTCAAGCTCCGGGGGCAGGTATTGTCCGCCATATTCGCCGTAGCGTCCGTCGGGAGTGGGGTACTCTTTGATATAGTTGTCATAATCTCGATACTGATTCATGGTTTGTGTCTTCCTGCGTGTTGGCGCGGGATTATCCTTTCTAAAAAAATTTTGAAATAAAAAACGCCCATGTCTCGTAATATGAACGAGACAAGGGCGAATACATCGCTGTGCCACCTTGTTTTCCCCCGCGATGAAACGGGGCTTTGCCGAATGCCAACACATCCGCTGCGCTCTAACGGGCGCAAGCCGTTGCGGGATACTTTGCGAAAAATCGCATTTCATCGCACGCTCTGTGGTCCATTTGCCGAATCGTTTCCTGCGGGATTTCCAGCGCCACCCGCTCTCTGTAAAGGCGTTTTTCGACTTTATCTCCACATCAAAGCTTTATCTTGCTAGTCAGTATACGCACGGAAAAAGCATTTGTCAACTAAATATTTTTAACAACGCAAAAAGCGGCGCTTATGCCGCTTCCTGTCACAAATCTGTTATGTCAATCGGGATCGTACTGTATCCCTCTTTGTTTTCAGCCGCTCGGGGCTGCCTGCGTTTAGCAGGCTTCGTCTTCCATCATAAAGCTGATGATGCGGTTAAGATCCTTGCCGTTGTGTACCTTGAGTTCGATGCTCTCCATCTTGGTGTCAGGCATTGCGGAGGCAAGAGAACGGGCTACCTCGCGGCTCTCCTTCCATGCAAGGCTCTTTCCGTCGGGAAGTATCATATCAACGTTGCCCGAGCAGCTATCCAGTACGGAGTAAAGTTTGTTCACGTTTGTGATATTGTACAGCAGCATTGCGTCTGTACCTCCTTTCGCTTTCTTGTGTGAATTATACTCACACGATCTTGTTGCAACAATAAGGATTTTGCCTTAAACTATAACTATATTGCCAAAGAAATGGAAAAACGCTATGGAACAACACGAATTTAGGATAAAAAACGACCTTCGCGAAACCACCGAGCGCGGCACGGCGTCTTTCCCCATGGAAATGTATCATACGCGCTTTTCGCGCACGGCTACAGGCGGAGTGCCATGGCACTGGCACGCGGACGTGGAGTTCGGCATTGTTAAAAAAGGCAGCATGAGGCTCGATCTTAAAAACAAGAGCATAGTTCTCTCTGCGGGCGAGGGCGTATTTATAAACACAGGCACGCTTCACGCGATGCGCCAGCAGTCGCAGGAGGGCTGCGAGCTGATATCGATGGTCTTCGACCCTTCGCTCGTCGCGGCGGCCGGCGGCGCGTCGGAGCATAAATATGTTTTGCCCATACTTAAATGCGCGGCGCTCGACACGCTTCCTCTTGAGCCGGACAATGAATGGCAGCGCGATATACTGGTGGCGCTGAGAGAAGCCTTCAGCGTTTTCAGCCGCCCGTATTACGGATATGAGCTCAAGCTGAAGGAGCTTTTGCTGCACATATGGCGAAGACTTGCGGTGCATGTGAAGAATTTGGTCGAGGAGACGGGCGAGCGCAGCTATGACGCGCGCATACGCCTGATGATGGCCTATATTTCAGACAATTATATGCAGAAGATATCTCTTGAGGACATAGCCTCCGCCGCCAACATAAGCACCCGCGAGTGCAGCCGCTGTTTTCACGACGAGCTGGGGATGACTCCCTTTGATTATCTTATCAACCACCGTATACGCATGGCGGCCGAGCTGCTTGCGCAAACCGAGATGGAAATAACGGATATCTGCTTTGCCGCCGGCTTTAACAGCACGAGCTATTTTGCGAAGGCTTTTCGCGAGCACACGGGGCTTGCGCCGAGGGAATACAGGAAAATTCGAAGGCCGCAGGAGCCATAAAGGGCTTGTTATCAAGGGAAAACATGATATACTGAAAAGAAATTTTTAGTAATTCGGAGATGGAAGAAAATGAAAGCGATAGTTTACACTTCAAGCACGGGCTTCACCGCAGCATATGCAAAGATGCTCGGCGACAAGACTGCCCTGCCCGTATATGCCTTGAATGAGGCAAAGCAAAAGCTGAAGGGCGGAGATGACATCATTTATATGGGCTGGATGTTCGCGGGCAGCGTTAAGGACTATAAAAAAGCCGCTGGACGCTACAACATAAAACTGCTTCTGGCAGTAGGCATGGCTCCCGCGGAGCAGGGATCGGTGGATGAGCTGCGCAGCAAGACCGGCGTTTCGGCCGGCACACCGATATTTTATTTGCAGGGCGGCTATGCCCCCGAAAGGGAAAAGGGCTTAAATAAGCTTTTGATGTCCGCAATGGCGAAGTCCATGATAAAGAAGTTTGAATCAAAGGCGGAAAGAACGCCTGAGGATGAGATCGCGATAAAAATGTTTAAAGAAGGCTGCGACTTCGTAAGTGAAGAAAACCTGCGCCCGGTCCTTGAATATTTGAATAAACAGCCGTTAAAGGATTAACGACAATTATTCCTTGAGCGCCGCTTATGCCGGCGCTTTTTTTGCGGCATATGCTTTGCAACAAAAAGAAATGCCCTCACGGTATACAGTTATACTTTCGACAAATTATTGCTATACATATGTAAATACGGTATAATTATTGTTATGAATGCGGCACTTCTATTGGCATGATTTGAGAGGAAACAAATAAATGGACGAGAAATTCGCGATGCTTATTATAGCGTCAGAACCGCAGGTGCGCGAACAGATCAAAGCTCTGTTTATGGAAGAATACCTGTACATCATGTCCACAAATATAAAAGACGCTATAGAGAAAGCGACGGAAGGCAACATAAGCGTAATGATCCTTCACGAGGATATTGACGATATGGATGCTTTTGAAGCGATCCTTGAGGCAAAGCATACTCCGCCCGTATCGCTGATCCCGATTGTATTTATAAGCAAAGAGGATCCAAGCGCCCAGCAGCGCGCGCTGAGTGCGGGAGCGGACGCTTTTTTGACCTTTGACTATGACCTTTCGATATCGCGCCTTCATGTGCGCAATGTTGTGGATAAATATATCTCGCATGTGCTCTTGCCTCGCAGGCAGCTAGAATATGAGCATATGATAAACCAATGTCTCAAGACCATATACAGCAATGAGCTTACGGACGATACCTTTGCGAACATATTGAAGATAAGCGCAGATTATATGAATTCTGAAAGGGCATACTTTTTTCACCGCTGGGGCAACAGTATGCTCTGCTTTGCGGAATTCTGCGCTCCCGGGGCGAAGCCTCAGCGCGAAGAGCTGAAAAACATAGATATGAGACCAACTATCTGTTGTCAAGCAAAAAAACGGAGAAAAAGGGTTTTCAAGAAAGGGGAACACAAACCTAAGCCCACAAAATTGTGGACTTGAAAAATGAGTGGAATGTGGTTAAGCTAAAGCAAAGGGAATGTCTTCCCTGAGCAGCTTAAAGAGTACGCGTACCAGTTTGTGTGCCACATGCCCCAGTGCCGCAAAATGTGTCAACCCCTGCGAGCGCTTTTTAGCATAGTATGCGCCGAAGGTCTCTGTCCGGCCGGACAACTGCCACGCGACCTCCATGAGGGAGTAGCGCAAAAGGCTTGAGCCGCGCTTGGACATATGCGTGGTTTTGGCGTTCCATTGCCCGGATTGGTAGATCGCAGGATCAAGGCCCGCATAGGCAAGAAGCTTGGCGGGCGAGGGAAAACGGTCAATATCGCCGATCTCGCCCAATATAGCACCGCCAAGCACTACGTTCACACCAGGGATGGTCATGATCGGAGAGTGTAGACTTTCAACAAGGCGGGCGATTCTCGTCTTTAAATCCTCCAGTTGTGAATCCAGCAGCTCAATGTGCGCAATGGTTTGGGTGATCTGGATTGACATAGCCGCATCCTTTACCCCGACGGAATGGGAAGCCAGCTTTCTGAGGGCGATGGCTTCCGGCTTTCCAAAATGCCATCTGGAAGCCTTGTACAAGAGTGTTGCCAGATGGGTCAAATGAGCGGAAGCGATCTCGTCGGGGAGAGGATGCATTTTTAAGAGCGCGTAGCTTGTTTTAGAGTGGATCCCGCTTTTGAAGAAGCCGGCATATTCCGGGAACACCACATCCATATAGGCGGCCAGCTGCGTTTTTAACCGCGATCTCGTGCCCCGTGCGTTGTGATAGAATCTGCAAAGATGCTTTAACGCTCCGGTCTGCTCGTCACGGGCGGTATACAGCCTGTATTGCCCCACAGAGAGGAACCTTGAGATGAGCAAGGCGTCGGTGCGATCCGTCTTCGTTTTGCGCAGATTGGTTTTTCTTAAGGCTGCCGTTTGCAGGGGATTGATCAAGGCTACAGAATAGCCCTTGTTGAACAGCCACGACAACAGATTTTCTCCGTAATGGGCAGTGGACTCCATGCCAATGAGGACGTCACGCTTCTCATGATCTTCGATAGCGGACAGGAACGCAGCGAATCCTTCAGCATTGTTTTCAAACGGAAACGGTTCTTTGAGCACCTCGCCATCCAATGACACGACGGCGGCATAATGGACGTGTTTGGCGATATCGACGCCAACATGGATCATTTGCAGCACTTCCTTTTCTTGGATTTGACTGCCGCTGACTGGCCACTCCGTTTTGCCCTCATATGCTTGCAAGAGATCAAAGCTCTATGGCTTATCCAACTATCAATGGTCAAGACAAAACCGTGGCTTTATTCTCACATAAATCGTCCGGCGATAGCATCACTTCAAAAGTCCACAGCAGCCGTCCTCAGTATATCAAATACCTTGACTTGGTTGTGTCTGCATTATACAAGCATCA
>CAYPAH010000028.1:0-17072 GCA_964408655.1 uncultured Oscillospiraceae bacterium
TAGGCTCAAACGAAATGATAGACGCGCTTGAAGAGCCGCTTCAAATGATACTTGAATGCGTGCGCACCATGTTTGAAAGCACGCCCCCCGAGCTTGCCAGCGACATAACCGAAAACGGCATTTGTCTCACCGGCGGCGGCGCTCTGCTTTACGGCATGGATCGCTTCATCGCCGAGCACACCAAGGTTCCCTGCTATATTGCCGAAGATCCCATTTCCTGCGTAGCTATCGGCACGGGCAAGGTGCTCGAAAACATCGACAAGTTCTCCAGCGGCGCCATATATGATTATAAGCGCGGAGATTACTTTGAGCTTACCCAGTAAAGTATATTGCTTTAATCACAAGAGCTTCGACCATAAGATCGAAGCTCTTTTTGTTTGCTGTCCATTCGTTTTCAGCTCGGCTTTTGATCGGGATATCTGAGATAGTATTCTTCCTTTGCCTTGTCATACCATTCCAAGGCCTGGTCGAAGGTCAGCTTGCCCACATCGGTCTCCGCGGCGCTTTCTCTGTATTCCTTCATGTTTCCGCCCTGATCCAGCCTTTTATATGTGTCGTTGCCTGTGTCATATTTTTCGGTGTGCGTTTGTACCTTCGTCGTCCACACCTCATATGTGCCCTCGCTTACATTATAACGCATAAGCGGTATCTCATAGTTGTTCGGCAGTACGCTTATGTCTATATCCGACCACACGATATATTGCATCGTTCTCTTTTTTCTATCGCTTTCGGTGCTGTTTTTCACCGACCACGTTGCGATATTGTGCGAGCCCATGCTTGGCAGATATGGATACATAGCCGTGGTGTTCGGCCCGATTTTCGCGGTGGAATCTATCCTTGTGCTGATGTTCGCATTGTTGGCCTTAAGAGTTTTAAATCCGGATTCTATCGAGTTCACAGGGTCGAAATACTGCATAACTCCCGCTCCGTGCTTTGAACAGACTAAATTGATATTGCCCTGCAGATCCGTAATGATACCGATATCTCCGCCGGAGGGGCATATGTTTTTATAATTATCCGGAAGCGCGCCAAGCGCGGCTATTGCCTTTTCCGCCGCGTCCTCGCCTTCAAGCGGGCGGTTTGGGATAAAGTTGGGCGAAAGCGGGTCGTTATCATCAGGAGCCGTTTCAAGTCCGGTGTCCATCATAACGGCCGAGTTCGCCTCGTTTGCAAGAGCGATGCATTTTGCCCCGCAGTTATCAGCCCGCGATTTTTCCATAGCGCTATTGAAAACCGGTATGCCAATGCCGATAAGAATGCCCATCAAGGCGATGACTATAAGCATCTCCATAAGCGTAAAGCCGCTTTTTCCGCGTTCTTTTCTCATAAGGCCCCTTCCCTTTTCCCGTCAGCTCGCATCAAGATTTTGAGGCGGATTGAGCGGACGCACATAAAACTCGTTCCATACGTTTTTCTTTGTCTGCGCGTTATACACCGTCAGCGCAACATAAAACAGCTTTTTTTCGGGAATATAAACTATTCGCGAGGCATTATTATCGGTGTTAAGCCTCAGTCCGCTCGTATAGGCCGCATAGCTTATCAGCGGGAATTGCTTTTTATCAGCGCCCTCGCCGGATTCCGCGGCGATATAGATATCATCCTTAACATTTATAAAAGAAAGCTTTATCCGCGTGCCGAATCTCTGGCTGTTATAATTCACCGAGCCGTCGCTGAGCAGCTTTATGTCGGAAGCGAACCTCAGCTCCTCGGCTACCGCCTCGCTTAGCGTTGAACAAAGCACGGAAGCCTCCGAGCCGGAGGTGACATTGTTATAGGTCCTCACCGTAGATGGCAGCGCAAAGGCGACAGCGGCGCCTAAAAGCGCAAGTATCGCTATTGCGCAGAGCAGCTCCATAAGCGTCATGCCGCGCTTTGAGGCGCATTTTTTCAGCATCTCACTCGCCCTCCTTCGCTTCAAGCGCAAAGGATCTAAGCTCGCCCGCGGCGCCCGTAAAGAGCACTCCGTCTATATTTACGCTGGTATCGCTGAATTCGAGCACAACTCTTTTTTTAGTCGTTCCCGCGCCCTGCTCGGCAATGGATATTTCTCTATACAGTATGGCGTTCGCAAGCGAAGCCTGCCTGTTTATCTTAACGGCCATGCTGCACATCATTGCGAGCATCGCGGAGGAAAGCGAAAGTATGAGTATTGCGACGAGCGTTTCAACAAGGCTCTCGCCGCGTTTGCTTTTCAGTTTTTGTTTAAGCCGTCTCACTCCTTCTCCTCCCCGGCCTTGCTTATTATTCCGTCTCCCCATGTTATCGTGGTCTTTTTGATCTCCGTCTTGCTGTTTGAAGCTCCGCTCGTGCTCTCTTCCTTCTCGGTAAGGGTGGCGGGGATATAGAGGCGCAGCATATAGTTATCCTTATCCGGCTCCGCTCCGCTGCCGTCCTCTTTGGCTATGCTGAAATACATCTCTATGCTATAGGCGTTGGCGGCGTTCTTTCCATATATATAGGCGGCGGCGTTCACTCTCTGCTCATCATATGTGATGGAAAAAGGTATGCGGCTGCTCGTATAGCTCTCGCTCTCATATACCTCTCTCGCCCAGGCGGAAAGCTTGCTTCTTAAATGTATATCGTTTGAAGGCTCTGTATAGCCTTTCTTGACTTCTCCGCCGTTCACGCTCGTTTCACTCACCACATAACGCGCGTTTTTTATATCGTCGCGAATAAGCCTCGCAGCGGAGCTGATGAGAAAATAATCCTCCTGATCGCTTCGAAGATGCGTGAGCCTGCCCGCGTTGGCTGTGGCGGCTGTAAGTATCACCGCGCCCACCATCAGGCAAACGAGAAAAAACAGCAGCGCTATCACCGCGCTTGCGCCGCGCCGGCTATGCAGTTTTTTTTGTATCAAACGCATCGCTTATCTTTTCCCCTTTATCACTGCATCCAGTTGCCGTAATATACGGCTCTTCCGCTTTCATCCTTGAGCGAGGTCGGCCACGGGCAGGCTCCGCTAAATGAAGCGCCGAAGGGATGGCTGTGCTCCGCGTCCGCAGATTCCCATGCAAGCTTGTTTTTGATGATTGCCGCCGAGCTCGCTTCGCCGTGCTTATAAGCATAGCAGTCGTTCCCCCCGCTTCCAAACTCAAGATAAGCGCCGCTATTGCTTATCACGGCGCAATAGCAGGAATAGATGTTTGCGGAATTGCTGCCGGCAAAGCCCTTTTGCTGGTCATTATTTGCCGCAGCCGTATTGGTGGCTATCGCGTAGCAGCCCTGTATGCTGCCCGAATTGCTGTTTTCTCCGACAAAGCCGCCCACGCTGTGGCCGCCTGTTATGCTGCCGCCACAGCCGTCGCTCGTATAGCTGACAGCCGCGCAGTTTTCTATCGTTCCGCCCTTGTTTAGCCCCACAAAACCACCGATCGGGCCATTCCCGGAGCTAAGCGCAAAGCCAGCCGCAACGCAGTTGTATATCCTGCCCTCGTTCGTGCCGACAAGCGAGCCGACATAATTTTGTCCGTTTATCGTTTTTATGTTCGTGCCGGATAAAAGCACGATATTGCTCAAGCTTCCTTTGTTATAGCCAAAGAAGGCGACATGCTGATTTCCGCTGACGCTGTTTCCCTCAAGGCGATAGGAATGTCCGTTATAGCTGTTGAGGAACGCTTGATTCGCTGTTCCTATCGGAGAGACTGCGCCGTTTGCCAAGCAGCATACCCGCATATCTAAGATCCGGCGTTTCCTGCGCATTGTTGAGTGATGGCAGCGCATCAAGGACTAAATCTATCCAAGTCGTTGTCAATCAGTACTATGTTCCTACCGGAAGCTGGAAGTAACGCTTAATTCCAGTACCGCACGATCTAAGCCATTACGGGGGTGTAATGTTATATCTTTCCCCGGCTATAACGGCATATGTTCTGCTCGTAGCCGCGCTTCTGGGCGCGGCTATGGGCAGCTTTATCAACTGCGCCGCATATAGGCTCGTTCGCGGCAAAAGCGCTTTAAAAGGGCGCAGCGAATGCCCGCATTGCGGACATGTTCTAAGCGGCCGCGACCTTGTGCCCGTATTCAGCTATCTTTTTCTTCGCGGGCGCTGCCGCTATTGCGGCGAAAAGCTCTCGCCGCGCTATGTTTATGTTGAGCTTGCGGGCGCGCTTATATTCGTCAGTATGCTGCTTCGTTATGATATTTCGCTCAGCGCCGCGGCATATATCGCATTGCTGCTCATTCTTCTTGCCGTCTCGCTCGTCGATTTCGAGACGATGCTCGTGCCCGATGGTCTAGTGCTTCTTGGCATAGGCTGTTTTATTCTTTTCTGCCTTTTAGGTGACGATCCGCTTCGCCTTCTTGGGCAGGGTTTTTTAGGCGGCATAGCCACCGCGCTGCCGTTGCTGCTCTTCGTATTGCTTGCCGATAAGCTTATGGCAAAGGAGACTATGGGCGGCGGCGACATAAAGCTGATATTTATGACGAATCTGTATTTCGGTTGGAAATGCGGCATTCTTCTTTTGATAATATCCTGCCTTTTCGGCATTGTTTTTGCGCTTGCCGCGAGAAAAAAGCCCGGCATGGAATTTCCCTTCGGCCCCGCGATAGGCGCGGGAGCATGGGTCTGCGCGCTTGTAGGCGTCCCGCTTATAAACTGGTACGCCGGACTGTTTTTATAATTTTTGATATGATTGGGAGAAAGCTATGGGCAAAACCTGTACCGGAATCGACATCGGCTCAAACGAGGTGAAGTTCGCCCTCTGCAAGGACGGCGCGATACTGCGGCTTGAAAGCGCCATATTGCCCGACGATATAATTCGTGACGGGCTTATAGTTTCGCCTCAGGCTCTAGGCCAGTTTTTGCGTGAAAGCGTTAAAAGGCTCAAGCTCAAAAAGGGCGTCTGCGCGCTGGCTTTGCCTGCTGCGGCAGCCTTTTTCCGCCGCACCACGCTGCCCGCGATGGCAATAGAGAATCTCAAGCTCAACCTCCCTTATGAATTCCGCGATTATATCAGCGCCGACCGCGGCAAATATGTTTTTGACTACGCCCTTTTGAGTATGGAAAAAAACGATGACGGCGTGCCTGTTTCAATGGACATAATGGCCGCCGCGGCTCTTCGCGAAACAATAGAAAACTACCGCGACATACTCAAATATGCCGGCTTTACCTTGCAGACCGCCGTGCCTGAGGAGATCGCCTATTCCAATCTTATCCGCCGCTATGAAGCGGAAAACCCCTCTGAGGAAAAGCGGGAATACTGCATACTCGATCTTGGCCATGCCGAGACCCGCCTGTATTTTTACACAGGCTTTGCCCACGAGGCAACGCAGGTCATCGATTATGGCTGTTCCACGCTCGATCAGGCCATTTCCGAAGCGTATAACGTTGATATACATGTGGCCGCCTCATATAAAAGCGCGAACTACGAAGGCTCGCTCGGATCCGAGGGCTGCAAGAGCATTTATTCAAAGCTCGCCATCGATCTGATGCAGGCGCTTAATTTTTATAATTACAACAACCCCGAAAGCACGCTTGGCGATATATATCTTTGCGGCGGCGGCGCACAGATAGCTCCGCTCTGCGAGGCTATAAAAGAGCGCATATCTCTAAACGCCCACGCCATAACCGAGCTCATGCCCGCTATCAAGAACGCGGAGGAAAGCAAAGAAAGCGCGTCGATGTATCCCGCAGCCTACGGCGTTACCCTGCAATAGGAGAATGTGAAATATGGAAATAAATCTTCTTAAAACGGATGTGAAGGACATAGGCAAGCTGCTAAACGCCCATAAAAAAAGCGCCAAGCATGACTATCCTTCAAAAACGACGCTGAATCTGGGCGTAAAACCGAAAAGCATAAACAGCCCCTCGCGCGCCATACCGGTCTTTCTCGTGATAATGCTCGTCGTAGCCGCCTTTGGAAAATTCGGCGTCTCCGACAGGCTGAAAAGCGCCGATCAGGCGGAGGCCAAAGCCGCGTCCGCAGAGGCTTCTCTCGCCGCCATACGCGCCGAGACTGCCGATTATGAAAGCGTGCGCGCGGAATATGACAGGCGCGTTTTTCCCGAGCTTATGGTAAGCGAAGCTATAAGCACCGACGCCATGGATATTTTGCAGCTTATTGAAGGCAAGCTTATGTCAAGCGCCCGCGTTCATTCCTTTGCCGTGCAGGAGCCCGTTATAAACCTTCAGCTTTCAGGAATCACGCTCGATCAGGCTTCGCAGCTCGTTCGTTCGCTTGAAGGCAGTCCTCTTGTGAACTCGGTTATGATATACACCGCCGATTCCGAAGCTACGCCAACGCCCGTGCCTACGCCCACGCCCAGACCTACGCGCACGCCAAAGCCGAAAAAAGGCCAGACTCCCGCACCCACGCCAGAAGCTCCCGTGCCTACGCCCACGCCGGAATCAGCCGTTATCATATCCATGACGATAACTCTTACGCAGGGAGGTGCAGCATAATGCTAAGCCGCAAATTCAGCAACCGTGAAAAAGCTCTGCTGTTGATACTCGCGCTGCTCGTTATCGCTATAAGCTATTACCTGCTTGTGTGGAAGCCTGTAAACGAGCGCATGGAGGCCGCCGTTTCAGCGGAGGCAAACGCGCAAAACGAAATGCTGTTAGAGCAGGCGAAGCTCGCGCAGATGCAGCAAATGAAAGCGGAGCTTGCTTCGCTGGATGCTTTTGAACAATCGACCAACGCGGCGGTCATTCCCCCGTATGATAACGCAAAAAAGGTCATGCAGCTTTTGAACGGGGTATTGATGGCCTCTCAAAAATATTCCATCGACTTTTCAAATGTCTCGATGCAGGGGAATCTTGCCCTGCGCTCACTCAGGATGAGCTTTGAATGCGGCTCGTATAACGACGCAAAGGCCATCATTCGTGCCCTTTATTCGGGGCCTTACCGCTGCCGCATCGGCAACATGACTTTTCGAAGCGCGGCGGGCAACATGCTTGCAAGCCCCGTAGCCGTTGAGCTCGACATCACGTTTTACGAGTTCCTTGAAACCCTCGAAGCTCAAGAGGACGAAGAGACGCTCGCTTTGGAAGACGCACAATAAAAAAATCATAAAAACTCCCGCCGGCTCAGCGCCCGCGGGAGTTTTATTTATATTCCGCTTTATTCCACCGTTACAGTGCCGTCCGGCTCAACGCTTATGCGCATCCCCGTTTGAACATATTCGAGGAATTCGTCGCCAAGGCTATCCACCGTAGGCATAGAGGCGCCCTCCGTCCAAACGTCGGCAAGAATAGCGCCCGCCGCCGCAAGAGAATCGATGGGCTTGGAAAAGAGAAGACATGCGGGCTGCTGATTCATGGCCGCCGCGCAATAAAGCACCATTCCGCCCGTGGTCGAGCCGATGGTCTGGGGCATACACAAGGCCGTGCCAAACATTGACCTTCCGTAAAGCTCGGGATTGTTTTGATCCGAGCAGGCCGCTTTTTTGTCGTTGAACATCAGCGCCTTTTGAAAGCTTGCAAGCGTGTTGAAGCCCTTGTGCGACACCAGCGCCTCCGCATTGACGCTTCCCGGTATCACCGCGCGTCCCTTGAACTGCCTCATGCCAGATCGCCTCCCTTCGAAAGGATCTCTATTATCTCGGCGTCCGTGTGATAGCGGGCGCTTGTATAGGTACGCAGCTTGTTTGAATTTGTTATCACGGGCATTTTCCCGCAAAGCGGATTGTTCATATACATCAAGGGGCAGATATATGAAAGCGTGACTCCCGCCGCCTTGAGCTTTTTGGCATACCCGGTCTTTTCAAATTCCGCAAGCACTGCGGGCGAGCTTGTAAATACCGTGGGAACGGCGACCTTTGCGCGTTTTTCTACATAAAGCGCGCCGCAAAGCTTTTCCGTCCACTCAACAAGCTGCTTGTATGAAAGATGCGGGCAGCCCACAAAGCAAAGCCTTGGCTTGGCGTTGGCGTCCTTCCAGATGCAGGGATAAGAGCTTTTTACGCGCTCAAGCTCGTCATCGTCAATAACATAGGTCTTTGCGCCTTCTTTTATAAGCGCGCCGCCCTGCTCTTTTGCCTCGGGAGTTAATCCTTCAACATGATAAAGCCCTACCGCGCCGTTGCTGGCCGTGGCCGCGCCCATATCCTTTAGGTAAGCGCAGGCTTCGTCGTTAAGCTCGTAGCCGATAAATTCCGAAAGCCCCTTGATATAGGGAACGTCCTCCATCACCTTCATGCCTATTGCGCTGCCAAGCACCTGCGCTTCCGGCTTTTGCCTGCATTTCAGCTCAACCACCCAGCTCGCCTTGCGCCCTTCGTCCGTAAGCAGGCCAAAGTATGGCACAAAGCCCGCTATAGAACCGAAAAGCTCAAGTATGCCGCTGTTGCGGTTGCACCTTGCGCCAAGCACCGAGTTCGCATACACCACGGCGCTGGATTCGGCCCAGCTGAGCACCTCGCCTTTTTGCGGTATGTTGCCGACCTCTTTCATATAGCAGGTGCAGGTAAAGGCGTTTTTATCGAGTATCCCGAGCTTATCAAGCTGTTTTTCATAATCGGCCTGCTTGGAATACATATATTTGAACACCAGCTCCTGCAAAAGGTTTGAAGGAACGTTTTTATCGAGAGGGCGCGGATCAAGCGAGAATTTCTGCTTTGAGACAGCGCCGCCGTCGATCAGCTTATCCATAAGCGCATATACCGGCTTCATCACCCCAAGACCGAAGCTGGTCACAAGATGTCCGTATTCGCTTGTTACCGGAACCATCTCCTGCGCGCCAAAGGTCTCGCCGTACATAACTAAGGTCTTGACGACCTTAGCCATGGTCTCGCCCTTCTCGCCGTCAAGCATCGCCTGCTGCTCGGGCGTGAGCCGCATTTTCGTCTGCATAGCCTTTTCTCCTTCCTTACAGCTTTGCCGCCAGCCTGTAGGCCGCGCGGTTCGCTTCAAGCACACGCCCCGCCGCAAAGCTGTCGCCTATATTGTAAAGCTCCGGCGCAACATGCTCGCGCTGCGCTTCAAAATAAAGCGCGTCGTCTGCTTTTCCGCCCATCGCGAACACGACAAGCTCCGTTTCGAGCGTTTCGTTTTTCGTCTCGCTTCCGATCTTTTTAGCAAGAGGGTTCAGCACATTTTTAGGCAGTATGGGCTGCCATGTGTTATATGGGTCGGGCACGCCGGAGGAAACGTTTCTCTCTATCTTCACGGCGTTTTCGTCCAAAGCCGTCACCTTGCTGCAGTTAAAGAGGCGCACTCCGGCTTTTTTCATATAATAGATCAGATGGCCTCTGTTGGCGGTGCAGCTTCCGTCCATGAAATACGGCAGCATCTCCACCAGGTCCACATCGCAGCCGTGCTCGTATTTAAGATAATACGCCGTTTCGCAGCCGACCACGCCGCCGCCGATGATAACGACCTTCTTTGCGTTCTGAAGCAGCTCGGGCTCAAGCAAAAGGTCTATCGCCTGCACGCTTCTTACTTTATCCATTCCCTCAAACTTCGGCGAGGCGTTTTTAGTGCCAATGGCAAAGACCACCGCGTCATAATTATGCTCTTTCAGCCATTCCGCCTTCGCCTCAGTGTTAAGAAGCAGCTTGAAATTCGGCATGGCGCTGGCTTTTTCAAGCTCGCTCTCCAAATATTCAAGATAATTCTTCAAATCGAACTTTATGCGCGGAACTCCCGCCGAGATCAGCTTGCCGCCGGGCTTTGCGCTCTTTTCTATAAGCTCAACGCTGTGTCCGAGCCTCGCGGCGGTCAAGGCAAGCGTGATGCCCGCGGGCCCCGCGCCCACCACGGCGATCTTTTTAAGCTTTTCCGGCTTTAGCGGATTTTCCGGCAATACGTCTTCAAAGCCTGTTCGCGGATTCACAGCGCACTGAGGGTGTCCGCCGTCCACAAATTCGTTTATGCAGCCCTCCTGACAGCCTATGCAGGGGCAAATATCCTTCACCCTTCCGGCATAAGCCTTGTTTGGCCATTCAGGATCGGCAAGCAGGGGGCGGCCAAGCATCACCATGTCGCAATCCCCGCTGCGCAGGGCTTTTTCAGCAAGATCCGGATAGCCGAGCTTGCCGACGGCAACAACGGGCACCTCATAGCCCGCATTGGACTTGATCCCCTTTTGCTTGAAATGCTCCTTGGCTATTCTTGCCACCTCAAGGAAGCAGCCCGCAGGCATTCCGGCGGGAGGATGCGGCAGCCACCAGTTATCATAGCAGCCAAGGTCTACGTCAAAAAGATCCACGCCCGCCTCGATAAGCTTTTCCATGTAGGCAAGCGTTTCATCTATGGTGCGCCCGTTTTTGAATTTTTTGAGCGCCTTCGTTTCCATGCCCTTCTCACCGTAGGTCTCGTTAAGGGCAAGAGAAAGATCTATGCGATACATGATCGGATAATTTGCGCTCGTGCGGCGGCGCAGTTCTTTAACTATCTCAACGCCGAAGCGGGTATAATCGGCATATTTGCCGAGCTTTCTGCGGTTGAAAGCGGGATTCGTGAGCTGCTCGAGCAAATAACCCTCGTGTCCGTGCAGATATACTCCGTCAAGACCCGCGGCCATTGCGTCGGCCGCCGCCTGCCCCGCGTTCTTGATTATCTTGCCGAGTTTGGCGCCGCTTAGCCTTACGCAGGGCACCTCCGGCATATAAAAATTCGGATTGAAGCTGGCGGAAACGGGGAATTTAAGCTCGTTGATAAGGCACTGGGGATTGCCCACCCTGCCTAAGCCCGGCGTAAGCTGCACGAATATTTTCGAGCCGTATGCGTGCACTCCCTGCGCAAGATCGCGCCAGCCGGAATACACCGTGCGGCTTCTGTCTATACGGGGAAAATAAGAAAGCTTGCCAAGCTCTGTAACGGAATTATCGATGCCGTGGCTTATAGGTATCAAGCCCGTTGTGATAAGACCCGCTCCGCCCTTTGCGCGGGCGAAGAAGTATTGCAGCATTTTATCATTGGGTCTTCCCGTTTCCTCGCACATATCGATGTTTCCCATTGGCGCCATGACGATACGGTTTTTGATAACGGTGCGGTTTACGTTGATAGGGGAAAACATGGAATCGTAAGGATAAAGTTCCTGCGTAAGCCGCGCGGAGCCGCCCGCGCAATCAACATTGCCCGGAACCGACACCCAGCTTCCGTAGCCGTCTACAAGACGCTGTACCTTGGGATCGATCTTCAATTTTTTCTCCTCGCTTTCAAACTGATAGTTTTTTTCAAGATGTGACAAATTTCATTGCTATGGTTTAATGATATTACAGCCTTAATATCATTGTCAATGAGAAAGGGAGGCTCTTTGCCGCCTCCCTTGAATTCTTTACGCTCGCGTCACTTTTCGCCTTATAAGCTTAACTATTTCATACCAGAGCACAGCCGCCGCCGAAATGCCCGCCGCCGCGAAAAACTGCGGCGCGGAGAGAGCCGCAAGCTTCAGATATCCGCCAAACGGCGTATAAAGAACGATAAGCAGCAGAGCAAGCGTAGCGAGCGCGGATATCCACATCACTTTGTCCCCAGCAAGGCGCTTGAAGGAGCTCCATGCGGAATCGTTCACAGAGCTGTTCACCTGCACAAGCAGTATGTTTGAAAGCATAATGACGCTCAGCCCCATTGCCCGCGCAACGGGTGCGCCGCAAGCCGGCAGCAGATAAAGATAGCTGCCGAAGGAGGCCGCGAATATCACCAGCCCCTGCAAAACGCTTTTTATCAAAAGCCGCGTGTTGAGCAGCTTATCGCCCGTGCTTCTCGGCTTTCTTTCCATGATATCCTTTTCGGCCGGCTGTCGCTCAAGCACTATTGAGCAGGTGGGGTCAATCAAAAGCTCTAATAGCACCACATGCAGAGGCAGCAAAAACAGCGACGAGGGCGAGATGCCGAGAAAAGGCGCAAGCAGCGACGAGAGCGCAATAGGAATATGTATCGTGAACACATATCCGACGGCCTTGCGGATATTATCATAGATCCGCCGTCCGTCCTTCACCGTTTCAACTATGGTGCCGAAGTTATCGTCCATCAAAATGAGGTCGGCCGCCTCGCGCGAGACCTCGCTTCCGCGTTTGCCCATGGCTATGCCTATATCGGCATATTTAAGCGCGGGCGCGTCGTTCACTCCGTCGCCGGTCATTGCGACTATTTCTCCGTTTTGTTTAAGCGCCTTGACTATGCGCATTTTATGCTCAGGCGCGACGCGCGAAAAAATGCTCGCCGTTTTTACCTTTTCGCAAAGCTCTTCATCCGTAAGCAGATCAAGCTCGCCGCCGGTCACGACCTCTCCGTTTTCTATCCCGACCTTCGCGGCGATAGCCGAAGCGGTAAGTCCGTTATCCCCCGTTATCATAATCACTCTTATTCCGGCTCTGCGGCATGTCTCTATATCGTCTTTTACGCCCTCCCTTGGTGGATCGCTCAAGCCCGCCAGCCCGAGAAAGGTGAGGCTGCACCCGGTGATGGAAGAAGGTATCATACCGGGATCATCGGGAAGCATTTTCGCCACCGCGATAACGCGAAGCCCCCCGGCCGTCATTTCGGCCATCTTTTCTTTTACCTTTTCAGCATCCTTTTGAGCTATATCGCATATCTCCAAAATGCGTTCGGGCGAGCCCTTTGCGGCTATCATCACGCCCCCGCTCCTTTGCCAGACATGCCCCATCATCTTCAGCTCGTTTGTAAAAGCGTATTCGCCTATCAGTTGTCCGGAAAAAAGCTCTTTTTCAGAAAAACCCTCGCGGGAGCAAAAGCTCAGCATGGCTTTTTCCATAGGGTCATAGGCTTCCGTTTCGCAGGCAAGACCCATGGTCTCCGTGAGCTCCCTTTCGCTGCCTGCGCGAAGCGCCCACAGGCTTTGCATACTCATTTCGTTTTTGGTTATAGTGCCCGTCTTGTCAACGCAAAGCACCGACACGGCGCCTAAGGTCTCTACCGCGGGGAGCTTTCTCACAAGAGAGTTCTTTTTCGCGAGCCTCCACGCGCCCATCGATAGGAAGACCGTGAGTATGACGGGAAACTCTTCGGGTATCATGGCCATTGCGAGCGTTATGCCCGAAAGCACGCTTTCGATAAGCCTTTCGCCTGGAGCATGATCCGGAATATTCATATAAGTGAATATGGCGACCATCACGAAAAGGATCGCCGCGATAACGGCGCAAAGCTTTACAAGCTCTCCGGTCTGCTTTTGAAGCGGACTCTGTTCGCTTGGCGCGGCGGCGACATGCGCGCCTATTTTGCCATATTCCGTTTCCGCGCCCGTCTTTTCAACGCGAACAAGTGCGCTCCCTTGTGTGACAAGCGTGCCCGCGTAGCAATGCTCTTTACCAAAGCGCTCATTCCGCTCCTGCGCATCATCCGAATTCGTCTTCCATACGCCCTCCGCTTCACCCGTCAGCGAGGATTCGTCCACGCAAAGGTCGTTGCATCTTTCTATGACGCCGTCGGCGGGTATCTTCACGCCCTCGCATATTATCATAAGATCGCCCGGGACCAGCTCGGCGCTCGGTATCGTCTTTTCGCATCCGTCGCGGATCACCCTTATCTCGGGAGCGGAAAGCTCTTTAAGCGCGTTTAGAGTTTTATCCGTCTTCCATTCCTGAATCGCGTCTATAGCGATAATGCCGATAACGAATATCAGCATTATCGCGCCGTCGCGCGCCTCGCCCAGAATAAAATAAATGATCGCAGCGGCTATCAAAAGAAGAAACATCGGCTCAGAGATAATATGCAGCAACTTTTTCAAAAAGCCATCCTTATTCTGCGCCGTGAGTTCGTTCCTTCCGTATATCCTCTGCAATTCCTTTGCTTTTTCGGAGCTTAGACCCGCTTCGATATTTCCGTTTGTCATAAAAGAACCTCCGTTTTTGCCTTTCTTTCGCAGGCCTACGTTTGATTTCTCCTATGGCACTCCATTTTTGAGCTCTTATTCCTCGCTATGAATAAAAAAATAACACAGCTATGGAACATACCACTGTCCCACAGATGTGTCTCAATCTGCTGCCGCTTATATCGCGGCCCGGCCCCATGACCCGTTTCAGGTGCATCGCCTGCTCAGTTTGTACTGTTGATCTCGCATTTCACCTTGCTGAAATGTAATGCAGCGCAAAGAGATTCATATAGGTTATCATATGCGAGCCTTCGCGTCAAGTTGCAAAGTCGAAGGGCTTTTCATCAAAAAAAGGCTCCGCATTTGCGGAGCCTGTATCACATGTTTGCCTGAAAGGGGGACTTCCATTACCATTTGTTTCACTTGCAAGCTTAGTATACCATGAGTATTCGGGCAATGTATCACAAAATTATTACGAATTTCTAAATCTTATATTATTTTTTGATGTTGTTTTTTACGAAATCCGCCTGTTTTTCTTAATTGTCATCATTGTCCTTATCGTCATTATCCTCCATAGCGTCAACGCGGGAGGCTATATAGGCTTCCACCTCGTCCTTGGGGATATCGAGCGCTATGGCAAGCTCGCCGTATAAAAGGGTTTCGGCGCGCTTCATGTATTCTTCATCCACAACGCCTATTTTCTGCTTGTTCAGCAGCCTGTCCTGCTTTTTCGCGTAGATGGATTTTATCATCTCAAAAAGATCTCCGCAGTCATGCGTCTGCATAGCGTCGGAATAGTGCTTGGCAAGCTCCGGCGGACGGGCACTGTGAAATATCTCGCCGTCTCTCGATGGAATAAGATCGATCAAACGCTCAGCTTCCTCGCGGTTTATAAGCGGGCGCATGAATACGTCCGAATCCACAGGGATATAAATTACGCCGCGCTGCTCTTGCGGCTCAAGCACATAATATTGTTTTTTCTCCCCGTCATCGCAGAAAGACGGCGTAGCGATATCCTTTATCCTGCACACGCCGATATTTCCGTAGATTATGAGTTCTCCGATGCCGTACATTGTTCGCCTCTCTCTGTGATCCTTCTTTCACAATTTA
Source organism: uncultured Oscillospiraceae bacterium (assembly GCA_964408655.1). GTDB lineage: Bacteria > Bacillota > Clostridia > Christensenellales > CAG-138 > JAQVRG01. Next base: position 14,823 of record CAYPAH010000028.1, read on the forward strand.
TAAAAAGCGTGCGGTTTAGGCAACAGGACTTACGTTTGTCAAAACCGCGCGCTGCAATACTATATTTAGTTTACCACATTTTGAGCTTGATTGTAAGGGAAAATTGCCCCTGCCGCTTCTCTATTTCAGAAACATGCGAAGCAGCTTGAAATTCGCGTCGGTATATGGCTGATATCGTATTTTAAGGTCGATAAAGCCGTGTTTCTTCACTATGCTCTTGTAATGCGTGAAGGTGTCGAAGCTGAGCTTGCCGTGATAGCTGCCCATTCCGCTCTCGCCCACGCCGCCAAAGCCCATATAAGGCGTTGCGAGATGGATGATGGTGTCGTTTATGCAGCCGCCTCCGAATGAGACTCTGGATAAGACCTTATCCTCGACCGCCTTGTCATTCGTGAAAAGATACAGCGCCAGCGGCTTTGGACGGCTCGTTATTTTTTCTATCGCCTCATCCAGATCCTTATATGTGAGCAGCGGCATGATGGGTCCGAATATCTCCTCCTGCATAACGGGATCGTCCCATTCAACGTTCTTCATCAGCGTTGGCTCGATAAAACGTCGCGAGGGCTCGCCTCTGCCGCCAAAGACGATCTTCTCCGGCTGCATAAGTCCCATCAGGCGGGCAAAATGCTTATCGTTCACTATCGTAGGCAGTGCCGAATAATCTTCTCCCGGATAGAATCCGGCGACAGCCCTTTTTATCTCTTCGATAAAGCTATCGCATATGCTCTCTTCCACAAGCACATAATCCGGAGCCACGCAGGTCTGTCCGGCGTTTATATATTTGCCGAAAGCAAGACGCTTGGCTGAAAGCGCGAGATCCGCACTCTTATCTATTATCGCGGGGCTTTTGCCGCCCAGCTCAAGGCTGACAGGCGTTAGATTTCGCGATGCGCATTCCATAACATATTTGCCCACGTTCACGCTGCCGGTGAAAAAGATATAATCGAATTTCTGCTCGAGCAGAGCCTTGTTTTCCTCGCGTCCGCCCTCGACCACCGCCACATATTCCGGCGGGAAAAGCTCAGATATGAGCTCCGCTATAAGGCAGCTCGTGTTAGCGGTATACGCCGAGGGCTTCACCACCGCGCAGTTGCCAGCGGCGATCGCGCCCGTAAGCGGCTCGATGCAAAGCTGAAAGGGATAGTTCCATGGCGACATGATAAGGGCGACGCCGTAAGGTTCGGGCACGACAAAGCTTTTTGAGGAAAACTGAGCGAGCGGAGTTCTTGCGCTTTTTCGCCTTGCCCAGCTTTTCAAATGCTTTATAGCGTAGCCAAGATCATCGAGCGCCATTCCCGTTTCAACCATATATGCTTCAAAGGGAGCCTTGTTGAGATCCTTTTTAAGAGCTTCCGCAATACGGCTCTCGTTTTTTTCTATTGCGGCCTTTAGCTTTTTCAGCATGGCAAGGCGGTATTCCACCGAAAGCGTTTTTCCGCTGTTGAAATATTCTCGCTGCTTTGCTACTGTCGCTTCTATATCCATTTCACGGCCTCCGTTTGTTTTCTTTTATAATCAATGATAACACGAAAATACCCGTTTCGTATAGTAGAACCGCCCGCGTCTAAGCATACCCTGCGAACCTGAAGCATCGACGCATTGTTCGCGCAATGCGCGCAGGCTAAAACTTGCGTCTTCTTAACGCCAAGCGTCTGATATTTACAGGATATTTATATCTGTAACCTTTGGCGCGTAGAGCGCATAATCAAATGTTATGGGAAGCGGCTTCATAGAACAAAGATATTCTATCCCATTTGCGCTCATAAGATTGACAGGAGTTGTGCGCTTATGTAAAAATAAAGTGCCTGAAAATAAGCGGTGGAGTCTGTCATGGGATCGCGCTTGAGCCGGTTTCATTTATTTGAGGGTCGATGCGGAGACGCCTGCGCAGTCACTCATGGCGCGGCTTTTCCGTTTAGACGACAGAGCCCCTATTTTAGGAGTTCTGCTTTTTTATCTCTCCGCCCTGGGGGAGTATGTCTTGCAGACGCCGCTTGTTTCAAAATAAGTGAAAGGCCGGCGTCTTTAGTTTTGCCGTTCCCTCTCTTAACACAAGAGGCGGATATAAGCTTTTATTCAGAAACCGGAGGATAATAATAATGGAAACGCTTTACTCAACGCTGCTTCAGGTGCAGTGGCAGCAGGTTGTCATGTGGTTCATAGGGGGACTGTTGATCTGGCTTGCCATAAAAAAAGAGGGTCAATCATTTTTTTCGTGGGATTGCCACCACGTAATGTATTGATTTGTTA
>CAYPAH010000029.1:0-6217 GCA_964408655.1 uncultured Oscillospiraceae bacterium
CCATCGAGGGCGTCAGAGAAGACGTTACGGAGATCATTCTGAATCTGAAAGAGCTTTGCCTCATTATGCACAGCGAAGGCACAAAAAAGGTGCTTATCGACGCAAAAGGGCCCTGCGAGGTAACTGCGGGCGATCTGATTACCGATAGCGATATCGAGATAATCAATCCTTCGCATCACATTGCGTCGCTGACGGATAACGGCAAGCTTTATATGGAGATCAATCTCGAACACGGCCGCGGCTATGTTTCGGCGGAAAAGAACAAGACGCCGGACACGCCGATCGGACAGATCGCAGTAGACTCTATCTTCACGCCGATCCACAAGGTCAACTTCCATGTTGAGGACACCCGCGTAGGCCAGATAACGGACTACGACAAGCTTACACTGGAAGTTTGGACGAACGGCACGATAAAAGCGGACGAGGCGGTAAGTCTGGCCGCGAAGATCCTTACCGAGCACCTTATGCTCTTCATCAATTTGACCGAGCATGTGCAGGGTGTTGAGATCATGGTGGAGAAAGAAGAGGACAAGAAAGAGAAGATCCTCGAAATGACCATTGAGGAGCTTGATCTCTCCGTGCGTTCCTATAACTGCCTCAAGCGCGCCGGCATCAACACCGTTGAAGAGCTGGTACAGCGCAATGAAGAGGAAATGATGAAGGTGCGTAACCTCGGGCGCAAGTCGCTTGAGGAAGTGCAGCAGAAACTGACGGGTCTCGGCCTGTCGCTTCGTAACAACGAAGACTAACCGCACAGATTACTACGAGGAGGAAGCGCAAAATGCCCAACCGTAAGCTCAATATGGCAGGCGATCATCGTAATGCGACCTTGCGGAGCTTGACCACCGCGCTTCTGTGGAACGGCAAGATCGTCACCACTGAAGCCCGCGCGAAGGAAGTCCGCCCCATCGCTGAGAAGATGATTACCCTTGCAGTCAAGGAACATAAAAACTCGGTCACCGTTGAAAAGGAGACCAGAAATGAAAAGCAGCAGGTCGTTAAAGTGACCCGTGAAAACGACATGCCCAGCAAGCTCCATGCGCGCCGCATGTTCATGTCATACCTTTATGACATGCCCCTGCCCCGTGAGGAGAAGGAGACCAAGCCCGAATACAAGAAGCGCTCCAAGGAAAAGGCGCATCCCGTCGTGGATAAGCTTTTCAATGAGATCGCTCCCAAGTATGAAGGCCGCAGCGGCGGATATACCCGTATCCTCAAGCTTGGCCCTCGCCGCGGAGATGGCACTGAAATGTGCGTTATCGAACTGGTCTGAGCAAAAGAGCAGGATAAATGCAAAACAAACCGGCTTCCCTTTGGGAGCCGGTTTTTGTGTGCGGATAAATAAATGTCAGCGGATTATTTCTTTTGTTATATCGCCTATGCTTTTCAATACCCATGTAGGCTTGATATCGCCGTTTTTAATATCGTTAATGCTTGCTTCTCCGGTGAGTACGCAAACGCTTTCTACGCCCGCGTTTATTCCGGAGGCTATATCGGTATACAGCCTGTCTCCGACAATAAGAGTTTCTTCTTTTGTATATGGGGAATGCGCGATCACATGCTCTATCATGGTTGGTTCGGGCTTGCCTATATAAACAGGTCTTCGCTCAGTAGCAAAATATAAGGCTTCGCATATAGCGCCGCAGTCGGGTTCAAAGCCGAAGGAAACGGGACACGCCCGGTCGGGATTGGCGGCTATGAAGGGGAGCCCCTGAGTCAGCAGTTCGGAAGCGTCACGAAGCTTTTGATATGTCAGTTCACGGTCAAAAGTGACCACAACGGCGGCTATATCCGGTCTTATCCGCTCGCAGGTCGATATGCCCATGCTGTTAAGCTCGGAGATAAAAGCCCGTGTTCCAACGCAGAATATCAGCTTTCCGGCAAAATGCCCGTTAAGGTATGCGCCCGTGGCAAGCGTTGAGGTGTAAAAATCATCCCGGCAGGCTTTAATGCCCATTTTGCATAGCTTTTCGACATAGCATTCAACGGATTTTGACGAGTTGTTGGTGATGAATACATATCTGCCTATGCCGGAGATAGCCGCAAGAAACGCGGGAGTTTCGTCAAAGAGGCTCTCTTCGTTATAGATCGTGCCGTCCATATCGAGCAAAAACAGTTTTTTGCCGCGCAGAGCGGATATATCCTTCCCTAAAATGTCATTTGCCATTTTGCTTTCTCCTGTGAACTTTACATAAAACATAATAAAAGGCCGCCTGTTTAAAAAGAGTATGGCAGGCAGCCTTTTTAATGCTTGAATTAGAGCTTTTCTACGCCGAGGGTCACCTTTTCTCCATTGATGTCCCAATCCTTGGAATAGCCGCCATTGGCTGCGGAGCAGGCGTTTGCAAGGGTGTCTTCACAGATGTCCTTGCCGAAGCGTGCGAAGATATCCGCGATCTTATCGCTGCCCTTATAATAGATGGCGATATGATCCGTCACTTCAAATCCGGCTTCCTTGCGCATGGTCTGTATCTTGCTCACAAGCTCGCGCACGAAGCCCTCTTCAATAAGTTCTGGAGTCAGATTGGTGTCCAGCACTACTGAAAGCTCATGCTCGGTCTCGGTGACAAAGCCCTCTTTCTGCATAGTCTCGATAAGTACGTCGGCCTCTTCGAGAGAAACGCTCGTGCCATCAACCTCAAAGGTGAAAGTCTGACCCGCCTTATGCGCAGCCACTACTTTGTCGCCAATGCCATCGGCTTGCAGATAGGCGTTGATCTTGGGAAGTATCTTGCCGTAGCGGGGTCCGAGGGTCTTTAGCTGCGGTTTTACGCGATAGCTTATGAAAGCGGAGGCGTCTTCAACGAACTTCACCTGCTTCACATTGAGCTCATCGGCGATTATGGAAACATACATGCCGGGAAGCTGAGAGCCCTGCACATACATGGTGCCGATAGGCTGGCGGTTTTTGATGTTGGCGGTGTTTCTTGCGGAGCGTCCAAGCACCACGATATCGAGCACTTCATCCATGTTCGCCTCGAGAGCGGAATCGATAAAGCTCTCTTCCACCTTCGGCCAATCGCAAAGATGCACGCTCTCTGGGGCGTTTGCGTCTACGCTTCGCACGATGTTCTGATAGATCATATCAGACATAAAGGGGATGAAGGGAGCGCATATCTTGGAAAGCGTCTCAAGAACGGTGTAGAGCGTCATATACGCGGCTTCCTTATCGGGGGTCATTTCCTTGCCCCAATAACGCTCGCGGCAGCGGCGCACATACCAGTTGGAAAGGTCGTCAACAAAGCGCTGCAGCTCGCGGCCGGCCTCGGTGATCTTCATGCTTTCAAGATAGCCGTCGATAACACCGACCAGGGTGTTTAAGCGTGAGAGCGCCCAAAGATCCATTGAGGAGAGGTTTTCACGAACGAGCTTATGCTTGGTGGGATCAAACTTATCGATCTCGGCATAGAGCACATAGAAAGCATAGGTGTTCCAAAGCGTGCCCATGAACTTGCGCTGATATTCGCTTACGGCTTCGGAGCTGAAGCGGTTGGGAAGCCATGGCATAGAGCTTGTGAAGAAATACCAGCGAACCGCGTCCGCGCCCTGCTTATCAAGCACAGACCACGGATCGACCACGTTGCCAAGATGTTTGCTCATCTTGCGGCCGTCCTTATCCTGAACGTGACCCATGACGATGCAGCTCAAAAAGCTTGGATCGTCAAAGAGCAGCGCGGCTTCCGCGGAAAGGGTATAGAACCAGCCGCGGGTCTGGTCGATAGCTTCGCTGATGAAGTCGGCCGGATAGCGTCTTTCAAAAAGTTCCTTATTTTCAAATGGATAGTGCCACTGCGCAAAAGGCATGGCGCCGGAATCGAACCAGCAGTCGATGACCTCGGGCTCTCTGCGCATAAGGCCGCCGCATTTCGGGCATTTAAAGGTGATGGGATCAACATATGGCTTGTGCAGCTCGATATCCTCGGGGACGTCGGGATTAAGCTCGCGAAGCTCGGCACGGCTGCCTACCACATGCATTTCTCCGCAGTCCTCGCAGATCCAAACAGGCAGCGGAGTGCCCCAATAGCGCTCGCGGGAAAGTCCCCAGTCAATAACGTTTTCAAGGAAGTTGCCCATGCGGCCGTCCCTGATGTTTTCGGGGATCCAGTTGATGCGCTGGTTGTATTTTAAAAGCCTGTCGCGCACATCGGTCATTTTGATGAACCAGCTCTTGCGGGCATAATAGATAAGCGGGGTGTCGCAGCGCCAGCAGTAGGGATAGCTGTGCTCAAATTCGGGCGCGGCAAAGAGCAGTCCGGATTCTTTAAGCGCGTCAAGCACCAGCTTATCAGCGTCCTTTACAAATACGCCGTCCCAGGGAGTGCCGCCGCACATTTCGCCCTTGGTATCGACCATCTGGATGAAGGGCATATCGGCCGCCATGCAAACGCGATAGTCGTCCTCGCCGAATGCGGGCGCGTTATGAACTATGCCAGTGCCGTCGGTGGTGGTGACATAATCGTCGGCGATCACATAGAAGGCGCGTTTTTTGCCCGCAGCCTTGGCGGTGCACTCGAAAAGCGGCTCATATTCGCGATCAACAAGAGCCGAACCGGGCATCTCGTCGATTATTTCAGCGCCTTCGCCAAGAGTGGAGGAAACAAGATCCTTTGCCATGATAAAAACTTCGCCATTGTATTTTACGTGGCAATACATAACGTCGGCGTTTACGCAGAGGCAGACGTTAGAGGGAAGAGTCCATGGCGTAGTCGTCCATGCGAGATAGCTCGCGTCTTCATCCTTGCATTTGAAGCGGACTGTTGCGGAGGTCTCTTTTACGTCCTTATATCCCTGCGCCACCTCATGTGAGGAAAGCGCGGTGCCGCAGCGCGGGCAATAAGGCACGATCTTGTGCCCCTTATAGAGAAGACCCTTGTTGTAGATCTCCTTGAGAGCCCACCACTCGGATTCGATATAATTATTGTCATAGGTGATATAGGGGTCTTCCATATCCGCCCAGAAACCGATACGGTCGGACATGATCTCCCACTCGCCCTTATATTTCCATACGGATTCCTTGCATTTCTGAATGAAAGGAATTACGCCGTATTCCTCTATCTGCTCTTTGCCGTCAAGACCGAGCTGCTTTTCCACTTCAAGCTCAACAGGCAGACCGTGAGTGTCCCATCCGGCCTTGCGCAGCACGTCGTAACCCTTCATGGTGCGGTAGCGGGGGATTATATCCTTGATGGAACGGGTCAATATATGACCGATATGCGGCTTGCCGTTAGCGGTAGGCGGGCCGTCATAAAAGGTATAGGCGGGCGCGCCCTCGCGCAGCTTAACGCTTTTTTCGAAGATGTGGTTTTCCTTCCAGAAAGCCAAAACCTCTTTTTCGCGTTCCACAAAGTCCAACGAAGTCGGTACTTTCTTATACATGTTCTTTACTCCATTCCTATAATTTCAATAATAAAAAAACTGCATCCCTGTCGGGACGCAGTTATGTTGCGCGGTACCACCCGAGTTGACGCATAAAAGCGTCCTCTCATTTGCCGGACATATCATTCGGCAGCCCCTGTAACGTGAGGCGCACGTCAAAGCTTACTTGGCGTTCTTCGGCTTTGCACTCATGGGGGATACAAAAACCGCCGTTTACCGCCGCACTCTCACCCAACTGCGGCTCGCTGACGGACGTGTCGGCATTTGCCTGTCCCAATCACTGATTTCAATATATCCAACATTATATCCGCAAGCGCCGCGTTTGTAAACGATTTTTCACAACAATTCTGCAATTCAAGTCTTTGAAATGCAGTGATTATGTGGTAAACTGTTCAAAGACTTGGCGCAAAGCGCGTTTTTCGCGCGTTCTTATAAACAGGAGGAAAGCATAGTTGAACAGCAACGGCAACAGATTACGCACCCCGATCATCTATCTCCTTATTCTGGCGGTGATTATCATGCTGGCGAGCGGTTTCGATTTTTCGAGCTCAAAGGCGGAAGAAGTCAGCTATATGGATTTTTTGGGTTTGGCCGAAGAAGGCAAGCTCGCTGCGGTAAAGGTGTCGGACCAGCAGTTGATCGGATTGAAAAAAGACTCTCAGATAAAAAGAGAGCTATTCCCCGCGAAATACGATTTTTACACCATCCTTCCCTCTCAGTATCGCTTTGAGGAAGACATGGCGATAATCGCGGCCCGTGTGAATAAGATCATTGCGGAGGAAGTGACCACCGGAGATTACGGCTTTGATTATGAGCCTTCCGAACCTGAAAAGGCTTCCAT
>CAYPAH010000029.1:6227-14239 GCA_964408655.1 uncultured Oscillospiraceae bacterium
GCAGTCGCAGGGCGGCGGCAATAAGGTGATGAGCTTTGGCAAGAGCCGTGCCCGTGTGCAGACGGATATGAAGAACCGCGTCACCTTTGCGGATGTTGCGGGCGAGGATGAAGAAAAAGCGGAGCTTATGGAGGTCGTCGATTTCATGCGCAACCCCAAACGCTTCACCGCAATGGGCGCGCGCATTCCAAAGGGCGTGCTTTTAGTGGGACCTCCGGGCACGGGTAAGACGCTGCTCGCAAAAGCCTGCGCGGGTGAAGCGGATGTTCCGTTCTATTCTATTTCGGGCTCAGACTTTGTTGAAATGTTCGTTGGCGTAGGCGCGAGCCGCGTTCGCGATCTGTTCACCACGGCAAAAAAGACCGCTCCGGCAGTTATCTTTATCGATGAGATAGACGCCGTAGGCCGCCAGCGCGGCGCGGGTCTTGGCGGAGGTCACGATGAGCGTGAGCAAACGCTGAATCAGTTGCTTGTTGAAATGGACGGCTTTGCGGTAAATGAGGGAATAATCGTTATCGCGGCCACCAACCGTCCCGATATACTTGATCCCGCGCTTTTGCGTCCGGGTCGCTTTGACAGGCAGATAACGGTCAACTATCCCGACGTTAAGGGTCGTGAAGAAATATTGAAGGTGCACGCCAAAGGCAAGCCTATTGCGGAAGAAGTTGACCTTACCGTGCTTGCAAAGCGCACCAGCGGCTTTACTGGCGCCGATCTTGAAAACGTGTTGAACGAGGCGGCTATACTGACCGCCCGCTTCAAGAAAAAGAGCATAGGCATGTTAGAGCTTGAAGAAGCGATAACCCGCACTATGGTAGGCCCCGAAAAGCGCAGCCGCGTTATCACCGATGAAGACAGGCGCATCACCGCTTACCACGAAGCAGGACATGCCATTGTCGCTCATTGTCTGCCACACTGCGATCCTGTTCACGAGGTATCTATAATACCGCGCGGTCAGGCGGCGGGCTATACTATGATAATGCCGGATAACGACAACAGCCATGTTTCGCGCAATAAGATACTGGACGGAATTTGCATGAGCATGGGCGGACGAGTGGCGGAGAGCCTTGCGCTTGACGATATCTGCACAGGCGCCATCGCTGATTTGAAACAAGCCACGGAGAGCGCCCGCAAAATGGTCATAGAATATGGCATGAGCGATGAGATCGGACCCATATTCCTTGGCGGAGAATCCGAAGTGTTCATAGCCAAGGATTGGGGACATCAGCGCAACTATTCAGAAGCCGTCGCTTCAAGGGTAGATCAGGAGGTGCGCAGAATACTTGAAGAGCAGTATGCTCATGCCGAGGGCATACTTAAAGAAAAGCGAGAGGTGCTCGATCGCCTTGCTGAAACGCTGATCGAATATGAGCGTATCACGGGAGAAGAGTTCGTAAAGATATTCGACGGAGAACCCGTTGAGCTTGTTTCCTTCCGCCAGATGCAGGAAAAGCTGATGACTCCCGATGAAGAGGTGCTCAAGGAAGAAGAGCAGGAAAAGCTTGAAACTTCGCAATCTCCCGACAGACCCGTATGGGGCGGGGGAGAACCCGAAGAAGAACCTGTGGAGGATGAAAAAGAGCAGGACGTCGAGGCTGACGATAAGGATGACACAACAGAAAAATAAATATTTTTATAAAAGGATGAGAATCGTCCTCATCCTTTTTCAACAAAAAGTATATAAGCAGAGCATATTGAATGTGCGAAGGATGTCTGATATACTTATACTATGCCGAAGGAATGAAAAGCGGCGTGACAATATAAGATGCAGGGGTAAAATACGTTATGAGCGTTGGTGGCGATGGCATAATCCGGATTTTTGCCGGTTCTGCCAGTAAACAGTTTGCACAAAAGATGTGCGATTTTCTCGGCAGTCCGCTTGGTGACTGTGAAACGATAATTTTCTCCGAAGGCAATACATTTGTACGCATCAATGAGAGTATCCGCAATTGCGACGTTTATTTTGTACAGACTCTTGGTCTGCATCCAAACGACGAATTAGCGGAGCTTTTATTCTTTATGGATGCGTTCAAGCGTGCCAGCGCCAATTCCGTGACGGCGATAATACCTTATTTCAGCTATGCAAAGGGCGATAAAAAGGATGAGCCGCGCGTTTCCATTCGCGCCCGTGTCTGCGCGGACTGCATAGAAACGGCGGGGGCTGACCGCATAATCACGATGGATCTTCATGCCCCGCAGGTTCAGGGCTTCTTTAAAGTGCCTGTAGATCATCTTTATGCGGCGCCGCTGCTTGCGCAATATGCCCGCAGGCTGAATCTGGTCAACGATGATCTGGTGGTAGTCTCTCCCGACGCAGGCAGCGCTAAGCGCGCCCGTGCCTTTGCGGATCTTCTTGGCTGCTCTGTTGCCATTGGCGACAAAATGCGCGCAGGGCATGACGAAAACGCCAAGGTGCTTGAGATAATCGGTAATGTAAAGGGCAAGAATTGTCTGGTCATAGATGATTTCACCATTTCGGGCGGCACGCTGGTCGAGGTGGCGCATGGCTTAAAGGATAAGGGCGCAAAGGATATTTACGCCTTCCTTTCACATGTGGTCTTGCAGGAAAAGGGCGTGGAAAAGCTCGAAAACAGCCCCATAAAGCTGGTTGTTTCTACGGACACGGTCTGCTGCCCCGCGGCGGAAAAGTCGGATAAGATACATATAGTTTCCGCGGCGCCTATGTTTGCCGAGGCTGTGCGGCTCATACATGACAAGATGCCCATGAGCTCGCTTTTCGATAATCCATCTACGCATCTGTTGGATGAAAGCTTTCATACGCGCCAGCTTTCAATGCAGGATCTCTTGAAAAAGTAATACGACGCAGAAATGCGATCTATAGATCTAAAAAAGAGGAACCGTCGCGGTTCCTCTTTTTATGTTTTGATTTAAGACACAGGTGCTGCAATATCCCCAAGGGATTGCCATGGCGTTTCCACCGGCAAGATAAGTCCGCTGCCATCCATCTGATCTTCGGGATAGATGATAGTCTGTCCGGGAACGAGGGTGCCGTCTTCATAATAATAGATGGTGTTCCCGTTAGCATCCTGCATGGTGAAAACCGGACGAGGCGTACGCGGCGGCAGAGATGCGCCGGGCTGCAGCACTGTGGCTTTGTCGGCCTCTTCTGAATCACGATAGATAAAATCGTGAAGAAGCAGCGCGTTTTTGGTGAGATCCGTGAGCAGAACGGCTTTGCGGTCATAGCGCCCGCTTTCATAGCTGCCATCAGCGGGGGCATGGCTTTGCAGTATGCCGGAGGTGTCAATGGTCAAGGCTTGCAGCGCGCAGTCCAGTATGGCTTCGTTTTGCATGTTTGTTTCTACCATGGGAAGAAGATCATACATCAGCCCGTATTGCTTGGCGGCGCCCATGCTGCGGAATTTTGCATATATGGCGGTTAGCACTTTATATTGGCGGTTGGTTCTTTTGAAGTCGCTGTCCAAATGTCTTATGCGCGCATAGCCGAGCGCCTGCTTGCCGGTACATTGCACGTTGCCCGCTTCCGCAAATATAAAACCGTCCCAAAGGTACTCTATGTTCCATTGCTTGTTAAGACCCGCGATGCAGTCGTTGGCGGCGCTGATTTCCTCGGCGCTCATTTTCACGGTCACTCCGCCCATGCGGTCTACTATTTCAATGAACATGTTGAAATCCACCAGAACATATTCCGAGATGTTAAGGCGGAAGTTTTTGTTTATCGTTTGCATCAGCAGATCTACGCCGCCGTATGCGGCGGAGGAATTCAGCTTGCCGTATAGTTCCTGCCCAGGTATCTCCACCAGCATGTCTCTAAGCAGCGAACTAAGCTTTAAGCGATTGTTCGCCTTGTCGATCGTGGCTATCATTATGGTGTCGGCGCTGGAATTTCCGCTGCCGCCGCGTCTGTCCACGCCAATAAGCAGAATGTTTCGATAGTTCTGAGTATCAGAATTTTCCTCTTCCATGCGGGCATAATGCGCGTCGCTTAACACCGTTTGAGGATACACCTCGGAAAGCGGAAGAGGCGTTGGCGTGGGAGTGGCTGCGGGCACGGAAGAAACAGATGCGTCGTTTGTCTGTGCGGGCGTGGGACTTGCCGCTATAATTGCGCTGGGCGAGGGGCTAAGCATTGCCGCTGCCGGACGCGAAACACGGTTTAAAAGCGCATAAACAAAAATCAGTGCGATCAGCGCGAGAGCTGCAAGCGCGAGAAGCACAAAGAGTATTATTCGTCCGCTTGAGGGGCGTTTTCTTTTTTTTACGGGAGCACTGTGCATAGGTTCAGTGCGCTCCGCCTCGGCCGAACGCCGGGAACGGCCGTCATGGCTTGAGTTCATCATGCCACGAGTATATCACTTGAAATTATGATGTCAATTTATGCGCAGAATGTTCACAATCCTTTTGAGAATAGACCGGAAGGCTGCTTGCTATCCATTTATCTTTGTTATAAAATAAAACACAGTATGTATGAACGCTTTGCAAAACTATATGATGCGCTTATGCGGGATGTGGATTATGACGCATGGGCGGCATATATAAACGGCTTCCTTCCTCCGGCTTGCAGCGTTGCGGAATGCGCCTGCGGCACGGGCGAGCTTAGCTTGCGGCTTGCAAACGCGGGACATAAGCTGACGGGGATCGATATTTCCCGGGAAATGCTTGCTGTCGCTTCTGAAAAAGCGCGCAAGGACGGGAAAAACATTCCCTTTGTTTGCATGGATATGCGCCATTTTTCGCTGCATAAGCCGGTGGACGCGGTGCTGTGCGCCTGTGATGGAGTGAATTATCTTAATTCGCGCGAGGCGGCGGCTGATTTCTTCAGGGCGGCGGATAAGGCGCTAAAGCCGGGCGGGCTTTTGCTCTTTGATATTTCCTCGCGATTCAAGCTTTCAACGATCCTTGGCTGCAACAGCTTCGTAGAGGATGATGGCGATAACGCCTACATTTGGAAAAACTATTATGACGCCGAGACCAAGCTTATAGAAATGCGCCTGAGTTTTTTCACAAGGGAAGGGAAAAACTATACGAGATTCACTGAAACGCATGTACAGCGTGCGCATTCGGTCACGGAACTTAGCAACGCGCTGAAGCAGACCGGATTTGACGCCAAGGTCTACGACGCCTTCACGCGCAGCGCCCCCGGGGAGGATTCCGAACGCATTCAGTTCGTGGCGGTAAAAGCAAAATGAAAAATATCGTTACGATGAGGATGGAAGGCGACACTCTTATCATCAGAACACGGGTTTATGTCGATGTACGCTCAGGCGACGATGAAACGGCAAAGCGGCTTATATGCGACGGGATCGCGCGCATAGGCGAACAAAGCCCGTACATGGTAGGCGAAAGGCTCATTTATGTAAGCTCCGAAGCAGAGCTAGTGGAAAGATTCTCTCTTGACGCCGTGAATGTGCGTGTGGAAAATGTGAGACTACGAAGAAAAAACGGACTTATGCGCATTTTCAACACGGTGAGCCGCGCCTATATGGGCGCGCGCCGCATAGGAATATTAAAGCTCAGCCGAAGGCTTATGAGATTTCCTGATGTTTTCATCAATTTGCAGGAGCGCGACATTGCCATTCACCAGCAATATATGCTGCAAGTCAGCGTTGTGGCGCATGAATTCGCGCATGTTTGGGGCTGCGCGGATCAGTATAAATACCGAAATGATGAAAAGCGAAGCCCGCGGGTCGCGGAAAACGATCTTATGTTTAGGACAGGCTCATTGCAAAGAATGCAGCCATATCATATTAAAAGGTTTTGCGAGTGCGCAAAAAAGGGAAAGCTCCCTTTGCGCCGTATCGTATAGTAAAGGAAGAAAAGCTTATGACAAAAGACATTATCTGCCGCGGACTGCTCTGTGACGACAGGGTGAATTTTATAGCTATAAGCGGCGCTGAAATGATAGAAAAAGCGCGCAATACGCATGTGCTTTCGCGCGTTTGCACAGCGGCGCTGGGAAGAACGCTGCTTTGCTGCTGCATGATGGGGGCTCAGATGAAAAGCGCCACAGACCGCGTTACTGTGCTCGTTAAGGGCGGCGGGCCGGCCGGCAACATAGTCTGCACGGCATGGAACGAGGGCAGGGATGCGATAGTGAAGGGATATATCGAAAATCCGGAGCTTGAGCTTCCGCTCGGCCCCGACGGCAAGCTTGACGTGTCCTCGGCCGTCGGCTGGTACGGCGATCTTGTCGTGACGAGAAGCCTTTCGCTCAAGGAGCCTTATGTGGGGCATTCCCCAATGGTCTCGGGCGAAATAGCGGAGGATTTCGCGCAGTATTTTACAGTGAGCGAGCAACAGCCCTCGCTTGTTTATCTGGGCGTGCATGTGGCGGCGCAGGACGGGCGCGTATTATCCGCCGGAGGGATCATCATACAACCCCTGCCGGGATGTCCGGACAGCGTCATAGATGAGCTGCAGGCAAAAACGGACGGCATAAAGGCCATGGCCGGAATGCTTGAAACCATGGAGCTTAAAGAGGTCCTTTCAAAACTGCTTGCCGGAACGGATATGCGCATTACCGAGGAGGTCTCTCCCTATTATAGATGTGATTGCAGCAGGGAGCGGCTTGAGCAGGTGCTTATTTCTCTTGGCGAGAATGAGCTTAAGGATATGATCGAAAAGGAAAACAAGGCCGAAATAAAGTGCCATTTTTGCAACAGCGCCTACGAATTTGACGCTGCCGATCTGCAAAGGCTGCTTTCCGAGGCGAAAGGGGAAAAATGATCGAGAAGAAAGAACGCTCGAGCGGCGGGAAGATCCTGTCCTTTGAACAAAACGGAGAGTTTTTCTTCAAAAGAGCTTCAAATAAACTGGATAGCAATAATCTTTTGGACGCCATGGTCTATTATAATAAGGCGCTCGAAAGGGACTCGCAAAATGTAGATATACGCCTTGCCATTGCGGAAACGCTGACGGAAATGTACCGGTTTGAGGAATCCAACCGGCTTCTGTTCACCTCTTTTTTGGATGTTGAAACAAGGCCGAGCGAATATTATTTCGGAATAGGCATGAATTTTCTCGGCTTAAAGGAATATGAGCACGCGCGCGAAAGCTTTGAGCAGTATGCCTATGTAGACCCAGAGGGAGAATTCATTTATGACGCCTATGACATATTGGACGCATTGGATGATTCCTTTGATTTTAACGGCGAGTCGGAAAAGAATGTGCAGGATGCGCTCATGGCGCGCGATATGCTCGATCACGACGATTTTGACGGCGCGATACGGATATTGGAAAGCCTTATCAAGCAAACGCCGGAGGAGGTCGGGCTTCGCAACAATCTTGCGATGGCATATTACTGCAAGCGGGATTTTGAGAAGGCAACTCAGGAAATGCATACCATTCTTACTAACGATCCCGACAATATACAGGCGCATTGCAATCTTGCCGTCTTTTTGCACGGCGCAAAGGATGATGAGGGCGTGCAGAAGGAATGTGAGTATATCATCTCTGCCAAGACTGACGACCCCGAGGATCTTAACCGTATGGGTATGGCGCTTATGGAGCTTGGAAGAATAAAGGAAGCTTTCGCCATACAAAAGCGTCTGTTCCGCATGATCCCCTATGACCAGAACACGATACACCGCCTGGCACAGTGTGCGTATCATCTGGGCGAATACCGCTATGCAGCCGAGTGCTATGAAAGGCTTGTGAAGGTAGACTCCAGGGACAGCGTCGCCCGTTATTACAGGAGCGAATGCAGGCGAGCCATGACGGGAACGCCTAAAAAAATGGCCGTAATGCTTTCATATCAGGTGCCGATAGATGAAATTATCAGCCGAATACATAAGCTGAACCATTATTTGAATATGACGCCTGAAGCGCGAAAATCGCTTTGGCAGGGGAGCGGCGGCGAGTTCGAGCTGCTGCTGCGCTGGGGAACTCAAATGAGCGATAGAAGCGTAAAACGCGCCATGCTGCGAATGGCGGCCTCCTTTGGCGATGAAAAGGCGGAAATGCTCTTGCGCGATTTTCTTTTGCAGCGTATGCAGCCGGGTGATCTCAAGCGTGAGGTGTTCGGGCTTTTG
>CAYPAH010000029.1:14249-17014 GCA_964408655.1 uncultured Oscillospiraceae bacterium
CGCCCTTCTAAAGCACATGAACGCAAAGGAGCCGTATCTTGGTTATATGGACGGCGAGCTTGTTGAAAGCAAAGTGAGCCTGATAAAGCTTCTTGATGGAGACCTGCCCGAGATATATAATGATGTGCTTGATATCTGTATGAAGGAGATGCGGGATCGCACACAGCGCTGTATGCTGGAGGCTGCGAATCTGTGGAGCGATTATATTGCCTCTCTCGACGGCTTTCCGGATATGTCCAAACCGCAGGCACATGCCTTCTCCGCGGCTCTGGAATATATTGCCTGCCATAGCTGCGAGAGCGGCGTAACAAAGGGAGAACTCTGCCGCAAATACGGAGTTACTTTGATTCGCTTTAACAATGCGTTGGCGAAGCTGATGAATGTAGAAAAGGGAGAAAAAAAGGATTGAACTTTATTGCCACCTGTAAGCTGGGCTTAGAATCGCTGGTCGCGCATGAGCTGCGCGAGCACAATATCGAGGTGCTTTCCGTTGAGGACGCCCGCGTATGCTTCGAAGGGGATTATGACGCTATGGCGCAGGCGTGTCTTTGGCTGCGAACTGCCGAGCGTGTGCTGCTGGTCGTAGAATCCTTTTCCGCGGAGAGCTTCGAAGAGCTTTTTGAAGGGACAAAAGCCGCGGATTGGAAGAGGTTTTTATCCAAGGACGCCCGCATACATGTAAATGGTAAAAGCTCAAAAAGCACGCTTTTCTCCGTTTCCGATTGCCAAAGCATCGTAAAGAAGGCGATCGTGGAAAATCTAAAGCTTGCATATCGCACTAATGTTATTCCGGAAACAGGCAAAGAAGTCATCATTGAGGTAGGTATACTAAAGGATATCGTCACACTTGCGCTCGATTGCTGCGGGGCGGGGCTTTCGCGCCGCGGATACAGAACCTTTAATGTTACCGCGCCCATCAGCGAGACGCTTGGCGCGGCTATCGTGACCCTCGCGCGCCATAAGCCGGAGCAGCCGCTTATCGATCCTATGTGCGGTTCCGGAACGATGCCGATAGAGGCGGCGATGCGGGCTATGAACATGGCGCCGGGGCGGCTTCGTCCCTTTGCCGCGGAGGACTGGCCCTTCCTGTCCGCCTCGTGTTTTGAAAAAGCTCGCGCGGAGGCGGAGGACGCTATACGCCGCGATATAAAGCTGCAGATACTTGGCAGCGATATAGACGCTCACGCCATAGATCTATGTAAAAAACATGCTAAAAAGGCGGGGATAATGGTGGATTGGGCGGTTCGCCCGCTTTCCGAGCTTCAATCTCAAGAGGGTGCGGGCGTGATAGTGTGCAACCCTCCATATGGCGAGAGGATGCTTGAAAAAAAAGAGGCGGAAGGACTGTATCGTCAGATGCGTGGCATATTCGCCAAGATGCCCGATTGGTCTGTCAATATAATCACATCTTATCAGAAGTTCGAGCAGATATACGGCAAACGCGCTGACAAGCGCCGCAAGCTTTCAAATGGCGGAATGCCCTGCACGCTGTATCAGTTTTTCGCAAAATAGCATAGCGGCTTTTTGCAGGAACGCAAAGATTATATTGTGAAATTCTGCGATTATACCTATTGCTTTTTTGCGGCACTTAATGTATTATATTGCAGTACGCGAAAAACGTACATGTGTAGATTATGCGCTGTGGAGAGATGGCTGAGCTGGTCGAAGGCGCACGACTGGAAATCGTGTATACGGGGAACCGTATCAAGGGTTCGAATCCCTTTCTCTCCGCCAACCGTACCATATCCGAACATCTTCTGCATGGGAGAGCGGTTCGGAATGGTCAAAAGTTTAGCCGTCAGGTGAATGCCTGGCGGCTTTGCTGTAGTTGGATTTGCATCAGAGTACATCAACCATAACCGATCCGAACATCTTCTATGTGAGAAGGTGCGTTGAGTTGGTTGTTTACATATAGCAAAACGTTAATTCAAAGTGCTCTTATTGGACATGCCACTATAAATCTGAGCACCTTATGTGGATGTCCGCACATTATTTAAACCATTTCGCAATATCGGTCGCAAAACCGGGATCCCCATTCTGTATCAGGGATAAAAGTTCGCCTATTTGCTTTTCAAGCTTTTCAATATTGGTGGAAAGATATCCATCCATTTTTGCACCGCTCAATTCATATATTCTGCCGGTTTTTAACTGACGCAGAGTATTCGCCATTTCTCCAACTTCATGACTATACTCTTCTTTTAGATTGTAGCTTAGTTTATCCATACAATTTACTGTTCTTCCTTTCTGCAAATTCGACACTTTTGCTTCTTCGTTTTTCACGACCTATCGGCTAAAATGTGCACATCACTCCTTTGGATTTTTGCTGTTTTATGGTTTGCAGCTTTCACAGGGGGAATAACCCGATTTCACTGCATCTTCTTTTGAAGCGAAATAGATACAATTCTTTTCGGCGGGTAGAGAACCACAGGTATGTTTGTGAAATCTATTTGTGTTTAGATTCCCTATATAGAGGTACGGCCCATCTTGCGTTATAGATTCACTAAAGGGCATTGCACTTTCGTTGCTCATGCTGCCTTGTTGTGCTAAATCACTTCCTGAAAGCGCTGATAAATCAGTATCCCCCTGTTTTTTCGTTGCAAACGAGACATCGTAGCTGTTGCTGGTACAAACTATATCGCCTTGCAGGTCAGTTCGGAAAACAGTTGCATCCGCATCTCGAAGCCGACTTAAGACCGCATCGGCAGGATGTCCATAACTGTTCCCTTTCCCACAGGATATAACAGCATACTGCGGCATTACCTCCC
>CAYPAH010000030.1:0-7222 GCA_964408655.1 uncultured Oscillospiraceae bacterium
TTCCGCCGCCGCTTTCGCCACAGCCAAGGACACGCCCAAAATGGCATTGGCACCTAAATTGCCTTTATTGTCGGTTCCGTCCAATTCTATCAGCTTGGCATCAATCGCCGCCTGATCAAATGGGCTCATACCGATAATCTCAGGTGCAATAATCGTCATGACATTGGTGACGGCATTCATTACGCCCTTACCCAAATAACGGTTGCCGCCGTCACGCAATTCTACCGCCTCATGAATACCTGTTGATGCGCCGGAGGGAACAGCGGCACGCCCCATTGTACCGTCTTCCAAATATATTTCAACTTCAATGGTTGGGTTACCGCGGCTATCCAAGATTTCTCTGGCGTTAACATCAATAATCAGATTCATTTGCTTATCCTCCAATATTATTATATTTATAAGGGTACAGTTATTACCCACTACTGCCGTAACAAGCTCTTGCCGTTCATCTCTCGCGGCCGCTCCAAACCCAAAAGCTGTAAAACCGTCGGTGCTATGTCGCAAAGCGCTCCGTCAGCTAAGCTGTAACGGTTTTTCGGCTCGATCAAGATAATCGGCACAGGCCCTGTGGTATGGGCCGTCATCGGATTACCTTCTGCATCCAACATTTTTTCGACATTACCGTGGTCTGCCGTAATAATGGCAGTACCGTCTTTTTGTCTGATCAGCTCAATGATCCGGCCAATGCATTGGTCAATAAATTCCAAGGCCGTTTTTACGGCATCAATTTTGCCCGTATGCCCGACCATATCTGGATTAGCAAAGTTTAAGACAATAAAATCGTATTTATCTTCTTTAATGCGTTCCAAGACCTTTTCCGTTACCTCTCCCGCACTCATCTGCGGCTGCAGGTCGTATGTTTCTACTTTTGGAGAAGGTATCAAAACCCTGTCCTCGCCGGCATATTTTTCCTCCCTGCCACCGTTGAAAAAAAAGGTGACATGGGCGTATTTTTCCGTTTCGGCTATTCGCAGCTGAGCCAAGCCTTGCTCAGAAACGATTTGTCCCAATGTTTTGTCGGGCAGCTCGGGCGGATAAGCTATAGCAGCCTTCAGATGGTCGTCATAAGCAGTCATTGCCGTATAAAAAACCTGCGGTTGCTTTAAACGGGGGAAAAAAGGGAAATCTTGATTATTATCGGTAAAGGCATGGCTAATCTCCCGCGCACGGTCTGCACGGTAATTAAAGAAAATAATCGCATCACCGTTTGCAACGGTAGCCAAAGGCTTTTCATCTCGATAAATAACAGTCGGCTCAATAAATTCATCGGAAAGTCCAGTCTTATAGGCATTGTTAACAGCCTCAGCCGCGCTTTGTGCCTTATGCCCTTCGCCTAAAACAAGTGCGCGCCAAGCTCTTTCTAAGCGATCCCAGCGTTTATCACGATCCATAGCAAAAAAGCGGCCGCTGACGGAGGCTATTTGGCCTATACCCAAACGGGTCATTTCCTCCTCCAGCTGAGCCACATAAGTTAATGCCGATTTTGGCGGTGTATCCCGTCCGTCAGTAAAACAATGAACAAAAACCTTATTCAAACAATGTCTTTTGGCTAAATCCAAAAGTGCCAATAAATGCTCTATTTCACTATGTACACCTCCGTCGGAAAGCAGCCCCCATAAATGCAGCGCACCACCGGAAGTCTTGATAAAATTGATTGCCTGTAAAAAAGCGGGATTAGTAAAAAAGCTGCCGTTTTCGATTGCCATATTGATACGAACAACATCCTGGTACAGAACCCGTCCTGAGCCGATATTGGCATGCCCCACCTCAGAATTACCCATCTGACCTTCGGGAAGACCAACCGCCAGACCTGAGCATTTAAGCTGAGCGTGGGGATATTGATTCCATAAAGAAGAAAAAACGGGCAAGGAAGCTCGGGACAAGCCATCTCCCGCGCCTCCTTGGGGTAAGCCCCAGCCGTCTAAGATCATAAGTAAAAGCGGTTTTTTTGTCATAACATTGCTCCGCAATTATTTTTTATAATTAATAATGGCCGCAAAGCTCTCGGCCTTTAAACTTGCTCCGCCTACTAAAGCACCGTTTATATTAGGGCAGGCCATTAACTCAGCAATATTTTCCGGCTTAACGCTGCCGCCGTAAAGCATGCTGACCTTGCAAGCCAGCTCGCCCCACAGCTCACGCAATTGAGCGCGGATAAAACCGATAGCTTCTTCGGCATCGGCGGGCGAAGCAACCTTGCCTGTTCCGATAGCCCAAACCGGCTCATAAGCAATTACGATATCGGTAGTCGGTTCGACAGTCGCCAATGAAGCGAACAAATCCTCCCGCAACACCTCTAAGGTATCACCGGCTTCGCGTTCCTCCAAAGTTTCGCCGATACATAAAATCGGACGCAAATTTTGATTTAGAGCAGCATCTACCTTGTGGGAAACCATCTCGTTGCTTTCATCAAAATAATGCCGGCGTTCGGAGTGGCCGCAAATTACAAATTGCGCACCCGCATCGGCTGCTTGCTCTGCAGAAATTTCGCCGGTATATGCCCCTTCTGCGACCCAATGAATATTCTGCGCACCAAAAAGAACTCCGCAGTCGGCATATTTATCGGCTATAGTCATCAGCAAGGTTGCAGGCGGACATACTACGACCAGATTTTCTTGATCCTTTACTAAAGGAAGCAGATTGTCAAAGAACTCTGCCGCGCCTTTGCGGGTTTTATACATTTTCCAATTCGCGGCAATAATCGTTTGCGGACTATGATAATCGTCCAAGGCTGATACACTCTCCTTTTTATAAGCTTCGCTATTTTCCTGTCAACACAGCTACCCCCGGCAGAATTTTTCCGGAAAGGAATTCCAAACTGGCTCCGCCGCCCGTAGAGAGGTGGCTGATTTTATTTTTGGCATTGCAGCGACCTATCGCTGCCAGCGAATCGCCGCCGCCGATTACCGAAAAAGCCTCGGAGTCTGCTACTGCTTGAGCAATTTCCATTGTGCCATGAGAAAATTTATCCATTTCAAAAACGCCAAGAGGACCGTTCCAAATAATTGTTTTGGCGTCTTTTAAATGCTCTTTAAATAACTCAATGGTTTCGGTACCGATATCCAAAGCCATCCAGTCATCGGGAATGGCATAGGTAGGCACGACTCTGACCTTTGCATCGTTGGAAAACCCGTCGGCAGCAACTAAATCAACAGGTAAAACCAATTTTTCTTTTGCTAAAGGCATCTCCAGCATTTTGCGGGCCAACTCCACTTTATCGTGCTCAACCAAAGATTTTTGCATAATATCACCCATAGCGGCTAAAAAGGTATTGGCCATGCCGCCGCCGATCAAAAGCTTATCGACCTTGCCTAAAAGGTTTTCAATGACGCTATACTTATCGCTGACCTTGGCTCCGCCTATAATAGCCACAAAAGGATGCTCGGGAGCATTTGTTACGCGAGACAGATTAGCAATTTCCTTTTCCATTAAAAATCCTGCACAAGAGGGCAAAAATGCGGTTACGCCAACCGTAGAGGCATGAGCGCGATGCGCAGTGCCAAAGGCATCGTTGACATAAACATCAGCTAAACGCGCCAGCTTATGGGCAAATTCTTTATCGTTGTTCTCCTCCATGGGGTAAAAGCGCAGGTTCTCTAAAAGCATAACCTGCCCGGCTTTTAATTCTGATGTCATTTGTTCGGCCTCACGACCGATGCAATCCGGAGAAAACACAACATCTTCACCCAATAAGGTTTGCAGGTGCTTGGCAACGGGAGCTAAAGAGTATTTTGCATTATAAGAGCCCTTGGGGCGACCCAAATGCGACATTAACACTACTTTACAACCCTGCTTCCGCAAATAGTTAATGGTCGGCAGCGATTCGCGCATACGGGTATCATCGCCAACATGGCAGTTATCGTCGATCGGTACATTAAAATCAACACGCACCAGAACTCTTTTACCTTTTAAATCAAGGTCGGTTAAAGCTGTCATTTTTTTGCCTCCTTTTACAGACGAGCGGCAATATATTCGGCTAAGTCAACAACGCGGTTGCTGTAACCCCATTCGTTATCGTACCAGCTTAAAATTTTAGCCATATTGCCGATAACCATGGTGGAAAGGGCGTCAACAGTTGACGAATTACTGCAGCCGTTAAAATCGGCAGAGACCAAAGGCAGATCGCAATAAGCCAAAATACCTTTTAACTCGCCTTCGGCAGCCTGTTTCAAGACCGTGTTAATCTCTTCGGCGGTAGCTGCTTTTTTTAATTCCACAGTCAGGTCAACAACGGAAACATTTTGGGTGGGTATGCGCATAGCAAAGCCGTTTAACTTGCCTTTTAATTCAGGCAAAACCAAAGCGACTGCTTTGGCAGCGCCTGTTGTGGTCGGAATAATCGAAGCTCCCGCCGTACGGGCGCGGCGCAAATCTTTGTGGAATTGGTCAAGAATCCTTTGGTCGTTGGTATAAGAGTGAATAGTAGTCATTAGGCCCTTTTCGATGCCAAAGGTGTCGTTAATGACCTTGGCTACAGGCGCTAAACAGTTGGTTGTGCAGGAAGCATTGGAAATAATGTGATGCTTGTCTTTATCATATTTATCGTTATTAACACCCATAACGATAGTAATATCCTCATTTTTGCCGGGAGCGGTCAAGATGACCTTCTTTGCTCCGCCCTGCAGATGGGCGCAGGCTTTGGTGCCATCGGTAAATTTACCGGAAGCCTCGATAACTATATCTACACCGTTATCCTTCCAAGGCAATAAGGCCGGGTCTTTTTCGGCATAAACATGAATTTTTTTGCCATCCACAGCAATAAAATCATCACCGGCGGTAACCTCATGGTTCCAAGTACCGTGAGTGGAATCGTATTTGAGCAAATGAGCGTTGGTAGCGGCATCGGTTAAATCATTGATTGCCACAATATCTAAATCGGCACGCTCCCAAGCGGCGCGAAAAACCAAACGGCCGATACGACCAAAACCATTGATAGCAACTTTTACGGACATTAAAAATCCTCCTTTAAAATATTATAAGTATTTTAAATACAGTTATGCCTAGAGTATATTCTATATAATGACAATAAATCCTTTTAAAAATACTTCGCATTTTTTATGGATTTTAATTTTTTAGCCGTTGCTCCCCGTCAATTTGCAACTGCTCCGCAAGTTCTGATAAACGGCGCAAACGGTGATTCATTCCCGAACGGCCGATTCCCGCCAAGGCCGCCAGCTCCGCCAAGGAGCTGGCGGGGTTTTCCAACCGCAATTGCGCAGCCTCTGCTAAGGACGGAGAAAGCCCGGACAGGCCAAGGTATTTATCAATCAGTTTAATTGCCTCAATCTGTTCCATAGAAGCCTTGACGGTTTTATCCACATTGGCGGTTTCGCAATTAACCTCACGCGTAATTTTGTTACGCATTTCTTTAGTTACACGCGTATTTTCAATTTCTAATAAAGCTCTGTGTGAGCCGATATGAGCCAAAAGCTCGCAAATCTGCTCAGCCTGCTTTAAATAAACGACATAGCCGCCTTTGCGCTCTGTAATTTTTCCGTTAAGGTGCAGACCCAGCAGCAATTTTTGCAGCAGCTCGGCATGATTTTTATCGGGAGTAAAAAACTCCAAATGGTATGCCGCCTCCGGATCGCTGATACTGCCGGCACCTAAAAAAGCACCGCGCAAATATGCGGCACAGCAACACTCCTTAGCGATAATTTGCCCAGAAAAATCACCCGGGAAATTTTCATTCCAAATCTCGTTGGCATTCATTAAGCCCAAACGGGCAAATACAGTATTGATTCCCTCTTGCGCGGGTATTTTTACCTCATATATGCGATTCTTACGCAAACGCGGACTGCGGTGAATAATAATCTCTGTATTGAGCGCAAAAAGCTCGCGTGCCAATGTAAACATTTTGCGGGCAGATGCGGCATGCTCCGTCGTTAAGGTTAAAAATATTTTGTTGCCGCCGGCGTCCGTGCCCTCGGTGAAGGGCGGATTGCTCGTGTTATAGCCCGCGAAGATATACTGATCTCCAACAGCAGTGTTGAGCGCTTCTTTTATGGTGTCGCGAAGGCCGCTTACGAGCGCCGCTATATTCTGGCGGTCAGAAGGGTTATATATATCCGTCGCCGCCTGAATAACGCTTTCAATAGTGCTGGTCATATGCGAACTCATCTGTTGCAGGGCGGTGTCGGCGGCCTGCGTCCAGTTATCCGTCTTTTGAAGGTTCGCCTGATATCTTTCAAGGTCGAGAAGTCTCGTCCTCGCCGTAAGCGAATCCAGAACGCCTACCGGATCGTCGGAAATATGCACGATGCGCCGCTGTGTGGACAGCTGCGAGGTAAAGCGATTCATTTTATTCAGATTGCCCTGCAAATTCGTTTTGAATTTGCTCACCATCATGTTGTTGGTTATGCGCATTGCCATTTTTCGCAGCCCTCCTTGATTCTTATATCGATCGCGCCTGAGGCCGGGCGCTTTTATCTGCCGACCACACCCATTTTGTTGATGAGCGTATCAAGCTCTTCGTCTATGGCGGTGAGTATGCGCGCCGAAGCGTTGTAAGCGTGTGTGAAGCGCACCATATCCGTCATTTCATCATCCAGAGACACGCCGGAGTTCGAGGTCTTCTGATCCTCTATCGCGGCAAGCCGCGTTTTTTGCGCGTCGGTCATGTTTGTGTTGTGCTTTTGCGCGGTAGCCACGCTGGTAACGAGAGTGGTCAGATTGCTGGAAAAATTATCCGGCAGGCCAAGCTCGTTCTTTTTGCTGAACAGGGCAAGTATTTTGTTCATGTTTTCGTTGTTGCCCATAAGCTGGTTCTCGTCGGTATATTCCTCATGCGGCGAGAGCACCTTTTCGGTAGAAGCGCCGATAAGATAGGGCGTTGAGAGCACCGCCGTTGAAAGGCTGAAGTTCTTGGCGTTCACCTGCTCATAACCGGCTCTTCCGCCCGCGTTGAAAAAGTCAAGACCCTGCACTGAGGGATAATACCATGTGCCGTCGGCCGCCTGAGTTTGCGGGATGCCCGTCATCATAATATAATTGCCGCCGCTGTCTACAGCCGCCGTGCCGTCCGCATTCATAACGTGATATTGCGCCGTTTCTCCCGCGTTAAGATCGTCGCTTTGTGTGAAGGGAAGCGTATAGCCCGCGCGCGAGATATCGTTGACCTCTTCGGCTATCCTCTTTGCGAGGCCGTTGAGCATTTCCACCACATAGGGAATGCCGACATTGTTTTCGTCGCCGCCGTCGCGAATGTTGAAAAACGCTTCGA
>CAYPAH010000030.1:7232-16958 GCA_964408655.1 uncultured Oscillospiraceae bacterium
CTGCCCGCCCTCGACTATCACCTTATCCTGAAGCGCAACGCTCGGCTTGCCGAATTCATTAGCCCAAACGACAGAATACTGCGTGCCTATCACATCTTCGTTGTTTAGTAGATCGAGCTGGTTCTGGCTGCCCTTGTTATATACCGTAAGATGGTTGCTCTCATAACCGTTCACAAGATTGCGCCCGTTTATGGATATTACCATCTGACCCTTTTCGTTTTCAAAATAATCATAGCCTATCAAGCCGCTAAGCTGATCCATGAGCGTATTTCTCTGGTCGCGCAGGTCGTTTGCGGTGGCGCCCGTAAGCTCATAGCCGAATATCTGATAATTCAAATTGGCTATAGAGTCGCCAATATCGTTTATCTGCTCGACCGTGGTGGCTATATTGTCGTTTATATTGCTGTGCTGCTCGGCCAGCTTGCCGTAAACATAGTTGAATGATTCCGTCAGCGCTATTCCCGCCTCAACAAGAGTGGTGCGGATATCCTTTGATGAAACGTTGTTTGAAACATTGCCAAGCGCGGTGCTGAAATTAGACAGGGCATTATATATGCTTGCCGAACTGTCGTTATCCTCCAGAACCGAATCGAATATCTGCTCGACCATATAAAACTGCGACTCGTTAGTTGTCCAATATGCGGTCTTCGTATTTTCGTCGCGATATGTTACGTCGAGAAACAGATCACGGATCTGCGATACGCTTAATGCCTCAACGCCCTGACCCGTCGAAGAGCGGCTGTCAAGGGCAAACTGCACGGTGGAATTGGCTATCACCTTTGCCGCCGTGGAAAGACGCTGCCGCGTATAACCTTCCGTGTCTACATTCGATATGTTATGGCCGGTTATATTGAGCTGACTCTGCGCAGTGTATAAACCGCTGCGCGCGACCTCCATGCCGTAAAATGTCGAATATGACATAGCTTTCTCCTAAATCTCGCTGTCTATGAAGCGTGGACTGCTAAGCGCGTCCTTTTCCTGTTCCGTACCGTCCATATTGTAATAATTCCCCGGATCGTTGCTCGTGACCCGTGATGCGTCCAATATGAACGACGCCATACGCAGCTTGATGTCCAAAAGCCGCGCGTTTATCTCGTTTTGCGCCTTCAGCGACGAAAGCGTGGTCGAAAGCGCCTTGACGGCCTCCGCCATCTCCTCCGCCTCTGCCTTGGTCCCGCATTTGCCTATAAGCACAGCCGCGCTGACCTTTTCCGAGCTAATGCCCCATGTTCGGGCGAGCTCTTCTACGCATTCCATGCGCGCTTTCTCGGTTTCGCGGGCAAGTTCGATCTCTTTTTCCTCTTTTTCGGTTATACTGCCGACAGCCTCATAATCGCTGCCTTTGAGAAATTCTGTTTTCTCTTTGGCCAGCCTTAGAAGCTCGCTGTATATCCCGTTGAGCTTAACTATTTTCTCACGAACACGCCCTGCCATCAGCTACGCCGCTCCGCTTTACAGGCTGCCGAGCATCTTGGCGCTCAGCTCCTGCGAGCTCACCTCGTAAGCGCCGCTCTGAAATCTCTCGGTAACATCCTTGAGATGCGCGCTGTATTCGGCGTCCTCGGTCTCGGCGTTGCGCTTGGCCGCGCTCATAGCGTCGGAATAGATCTTCGCAAACGAAGAAAGCTCGATCTTATCCGTGCCCATAGCCTGCGGTTTTTGCGTCTGCGTCCTCTGTATCCGGTTTTGGTTGTACTGACCTACTACCGAATAAACTTCATTGATCTTCATGGTTTTTTCCCTCCGTTCCATACGCCGCGTCCGGCGTAAAGCGGTCCTGCTTGCCTTTCCTCTAAAAATTCTTTTTTATCTGCCGTCTGTTGAAGTATGCATTTTGCCCTTTGCGTCAAGCACATTGTTCTCTCTGGGCTTGGGCTTGGGTATCGCGCTTTGCAGCTTATTGCCAAGCTTGGCCGCGCACTCCTGACAGTATGTGCCGCTGGTCACGGGAGTTCCGCATTTTTCGCAGCGGAGCAATCCGCTCGCGTTTGCCATGTTGAGCCTTCCGTCACGCAAAAAGTACATTATCATCCACTGCGGCGTGTCCGTGCTCTCGCTTACCTGCTCTATCGTCTCGTTGGGATTGTCATATAGGTAATCGCGCACTATTTTATATTTATAGTCGATCTCCTGCATACATCTTCCGCAAAATGGAAGACCTGTGCTATCGAACAAACTTCCGCAGCCTTTGCACTTTTTTATCGCCATTGCTTCCTTCTCCTTTTATTCATGCGCGGTATGCTTAACCGCGTATTGTGTTGGCCTGATGATCCATCTCATCCGCCGTGGTGAGCGCCCTTGAAATAAGCGAGAATGCTCTTTGTGTGCGTATGAGCCTCGTCATTTCCGTGGCAAGATCGGTGTTCGAGCCTTCCTGATAGCCTTGCATTATCGTTGAATCGGTGTCGTCCGTGGGTGCGCCCGAGGCTTCCGTCTCGATGAACTTATTGCTGCCTACGGCTTCAAGCCCCTGCCGGTTCATAAACTTTTTCAGCCCTATCTGGCCTATCTCTATATCCTCCGACCATGATGGCGGGATGCGGGCAGGGTCGGTATAGGTCTTTTTTATAAATATCCGCCCGTCGCCCTTTATTGTTATATCGCTGGCCGGAACGCCCTGCGTGTCTATCTTCTGGCCGTTTTTATTTTCCAAATAATATCCGTCCGAGGTGACGAGATAGGTGTTTTGACCTTCAACGGAAATCGAAAAGTCGCCTGCCCGGGTATAGAATTTGTTGCCGCCCGAGTCCTGAATGGTGAAAAATCCGTCGCCCTCTATCATGCAGTCCAAAGGATAGTTGGTGGTGACCGCCACTCCCGGCAAAAAGGATTTCGTAGTGGCGCCGAGCATCGCGCCGGTGCCTCTGTTCAAATTAAGGTCGTCCTGGGGCTGAACGGGACGCTCAAGCGTGCTGTATACGAGAGATTTAAAGTCGGCGCGGCTGTTTTTAAAGCCTACGGTGTCGATATTGGCAATGTTGTTGCCAATGGTATCGAGCCGCTGCTGCATTGCGATCAGTCCGCTTTTCGCCGTATATCTCGACTGTATCATTAAGCCCTCGCCCTTTCTTTATCAGAATCTGGCTATGTCGTTGACCGCGCTGTCAAGGGTCTGGTCTATCATGCCTACCGCGCGCTGGCTGCTTTCATATGCGCGGCTCGCGATTATCATGTCGACCATCTGCTGAGTCGAGCTCACATTGCTGCCCTCGATATAGCCCTGCAATACCTCACTGTTTTCCGCATCCTTCATGCCCGCGTCGCCGTAGGCGTAAAAGCGCGTTCCCGCTTCCTCGCGAAGATTTTGCGGGTTTTCGAATTCGACTATGCGAAGTCTGCCTATTTCGGCTCCCGTGTCCTCGTTATATATCGTGCCGTTGGCCTTAACGATAAAGCGGTCGTGCTCCAGCCTTATTTCTCCTCCGGTGCCTTGAACCCGATTCCCTTCGGAATCGACGAGAACTCCCTCGGAGGTGAGCGTAAAGTTGCCGGCGCGGGTATATCTTTCACCCGCGGGCGTATTGACCACAAAAAAGCCTTCGCCCTCTATCGCCATATCGGTGTTCAGCTCCGTCTGTTCAACGGGTCCCTGCGTAAAGGAAAGCTGTATCTCATCGATATGTATGCCGTTGTTGAGATTGCCTACCTCGCGGCTGCTGCGAACGACGGCAGGGTCGTTGCGGCGCTCGATAAGCATATCGTCAAATGAGCGGGAGAGCATTTTCTCCTCTCTAAAGCCGGTGGTATCAACATTGGAGAGGTTATTCGTAATAACGTCCATCTTGTTGCGCTGCACAAGCATTCCTGTGCCTGCAAGATACAATCCGCGTATCATAACGCTTTCCCATCCTTTCCCGGCTCTCGCTTCATTAGACAGTCTCCTTACTTCCTTATCGAATGATTTGATTATTATTTAAGCCTTGATTTATTTTTTTTCAATAAAATATAAAAAACATTCCACAGCTATTTTCTATGTATGCCGCGGAATGTCAAAAGCCTGCACTCTCAGATCTGGATATCCAGCCTCTTTTCCTTCTCGTAGCCTACGCTTGGCAGCCTTGCGTCCTTTTCAGCCTGCTGTTTTTCCTCATCCCTGGGCTTCTTGCCGCCCTGTCCTCCGCCCGAATTGCTCTCGCGTTTTTCGCTTATGCGCGAAAATTCGCTTTTTTCCGTTTGGGTCACTGTGTTGGCCATTTGCTCAACGCTCTGCCGGTTCATGCGGTTCGCGTGCTCGTTGGCAAGCTCCGCGCGCATCTGCTGCTCCTGCGCGGACTGCACAAGATCCATTGAGCGCTGCGTCATCGTCGGCATATCGATCGGTTTTATCATAGCGGCCTCACTTCTTCATCCTCGGCATCTTCTCAGGCTTCTTCTTGAAACGGCAGCTTGTGAAGCGTATCTCGTTTTCCACCGGCCGGAAGGTGGCGTATGATATTTCAGCCCGCACCGCGTAACGAAGATTGCCTATTGCGAGATTAACTCCGGGATAACTTATCATAAGAGCGTGTATCTGCCCTGTCGTGGTGCGTTCCACTATCATTTTATAGCGTTCAAGATCGGCTTCCTTTTGCTTTCTGCTTTCCTTTGCGGCGAGCAGCTTGCGAACGGTGTCCATCCTCTCCTGTTTCACATGCTCCGGCTGATTGGCGGAAACAGGCGTCGCCACTATTCGCTGAAGCGACTGTATTATCTGCGCGAGCTTGGTAAGCTGCTTTTCAAGATCCTTCGCCCGTTCCTTCATCGCGGATGAAACGCCGACCTCTAAAAAGGTCTTGCAGCCGCCCTGCGTGCCTATATAGCGCGCGGCTATATAGTTGGCGGCTGAAAGATTGCCGCCTATTATGTTGCCGCGTCCGTTGAGCACCTCTATAAAGCCGTTGCAGCTCACGTTGCAGTTCAGAATGCTCTCCGCCACGACCATCGCCTCCGCGTTGACGGTGGTATATTCCATAAAGCGGGCATAAACGCTGTTGTGCGCCGTTACCGTGCCCTTTCCGCCGCCCTGTATGCCGCCGTAGGCGATAACGTTCGCTCCCGCCTCCAATATGGCGGATTCTATGGTGCCTACCACCTCTATATTTCCCGTCGCCTTAACGGTATAGCCGCTTTCAACGTTGCCGCGCACCATTATGTCTCCGTCAAAGGAGAGATTGCCGATGGAAAGGCCGAGATTGCCTTCAACATAATAAACGCTTGAGACCTCTACCTTTTCGCGGTCAACATATACTCGCCCCGTCACGGCCGAATGCAGCTCCAGCTTATCCTCTGAAACATAGGTGTTTTTACCCTGTGGCAAATTATAAAGCTTGCCCGCCTCGGCGGGTATAAGGTTGCCGAGCACCGTATAGCCATCCTCGCCGGACTCCGGCGGCACCTTGGTGACAAGAAGCTGATCCTGAATTACGGGCTCAAAGAGATTGAGATTTTTATAGTCGATTTTTTCCTCGTCCTCTTCCGAAGCCTGTCGTATCCGGTATTCGCCCTGTTTTGCGCGCTGCTCGAAATGATAGATCAGCTCGCCGTCCTTTCCCGTGACGGGAGGCTTGCCGGAGGCGATCAGTATTTTTTCGTAGTAGAGCTTGTTTTCTATAGCTTCTTTAAGCGCGTCCTCGTCTATGCCGTAGCCGATATGATATTGCATTTTCAGCTCGGTGAGCACTCTTGAATAGTTGATTTTTCTCTCTCCGTCAGGTTCAGGCGGAAGTATGGTGATGAAAGCGCTCATCTGGTTGTTTTCTACAGAGACGGTATAGCATTCTTCATAATGCCCCTCCGCCTGATCGGGAGCAAGGCGTATTGGCGCGTTGTTTTTATGGAACAGATTTCCCGTAAGCAGCGTCATGTTGGCGCCGTAAATACGTTTTCGCGTTAAATGCTCGATAAGCGCCCGCTGCTCTTCTTCTGTCGGCGGCGTGGTGAGAAAGAGAGTCAGGAAAACTCCATCGGGATTATACTCCAAAAGAAACGCATTTTTGCTGCGCGCCTCCTCGAGCTCCTCTCCGTTTCCCTCTCCCATATCCCGATGCAGCAGCTTCCAGAACGGAATGCCTTTATTCTCTTCGGGATTGCTTATGCTTTCATTAGCCATCTGCTTCTCCTGAAAGATGAGTTGCTTACTTTTCCGCGCCTGCGCCGAAATAGCTTTTGATCTCTTTTTTGATTTTTTCCAATGCCCGCGCGTGGATCTGTGAAACTCTCGCGGGAGTGACGCGCATGAGCGCCGCGATGTCCTTGAGCATGAGCTCGTCGTAATAATAAAGTGTTATGATCTGTCTTTCTTTTTCGCTGAGTTTATCTATCGCGCTGCTCATTATTCCGCTGAGCTCGCGCTTTTCAAGCAGCTTTTCGGGATGTCCGTCCGGGTTGAGCCCGCTCACGCTGTCGATAAACGGTGTTTCGCCGCCCTCGCCGGAGTTGCTGATGAGCGTTTCAAAATGCAGCACATTGAACATGTATGCCTTTTCTGAGGCCTGTCTCACCTGCTGCACATCAAGACCCAAGAGCTCCGCAACGTCTTCGTCGCAGGCTTCGCCGCCCTCGGCCTCTAACTGGTCATATGCCCGCTCTATCTGCTTTATTCTGCTTCTAAGGCTTGCGGGCGCCCAGTCCTGCTTGCGCATACTGTCGATTATTTCTCCCTTGATGCGCTTTATAGCGTATGTTTCGAACTTAACATTGCGCTCGGCGGAAAATTTATCCACAGCGTCTATAAGACCCAGCACTCCGTAGCCCACAAGATCCTCATAGCTGGTTCCCGCCGTATACATCGGCACGATGCGGGAAACGATCTTGTTGACCAAAGGCACATAATGAATAACGAGCCTGTTTTTATTCTCTATTGATTTGTTTTTGCGGTATTGCGTCCAAAGCGCTTCGGCGTCGTCACGGCTTTCGTTTTTTCTGCCGTCCTCGGCCGCGCCCTGCGATTGCGCGGGATTCCGCCCGCCGTTTGCAGGCGTTGCGAATTCCGAATATCGCTTTGACACATTTTTAGGATCATTGTTCATGCTTCATTATAACCCTATCTATATATTGATGTAAGCCCCCTCTGAAACTTCTTTTGTTGATATTTGCATAATTCATCGCGAGATCGCGTATATCCTTGGAGGCTTTGCTGCCAGGATTGCTTATCGTGATGGGCGCCTGCGCCTTAACAGATTTTACCATGTTTTTGTCATAAGAGACATAGCCAAGATAGCCAAGCTCGCATGAAAGATATTTCATGCATACATTTTTGAAGGTGCGCGCTACCGTAACGGCCTCGATAAGCGAGTCCACGCGGTTCATAACGAAGCGTATGGGCGGGGAGTGCTTCAATCCCTGTATGCTCTTGACGAGCACAAAGGCGTCGGTAACGGCCGTCGGCTCCGGCGTCATAACGAGCAGGCTTTCATCGCAGAATGAGGTTATATAGAGCACCTGCGGATTTACGCCCGCGCCGCAGTCAAAAATAACATAGTCGTAATTATCGTCAAGATGCACGGTCTGCTTGAGCACTGTACGCATTTCGCGCTTGCCTATGCCAAGCAGCTCCTTGGCTCCCGCTCCGCCCGCGATGTAATATACCCCGCCATAGCCTCGGCAGATCACCTCGCTTATGGTCTTTTCGCCCCGCAGCACATGGGTAAGGTTGAATTCCGGCTTCGTTCCATACATAACGTCAAGATTCGAAAGCCCGAAATCGGCGTCCACCACCAGCACCCGCTTTCCCGCAAGCGCGAGAGCGATAGAAAAGTTCACGCTGAAGCAGGACTTTCCCGTTCCGCCCTTGCCGCTGCTTATAGCTATGGTGACGGCCTCGTTTTTGCTTTCCGCAGTCTCGGCCGCAGCATTAACGGCGGCCTTCGGCGCGCCTTGAGCGCTCTGCGCCCCCGCTCCGCCCGTTTGCGCGAGTTCTCTGAGTTTTTCCGCTTGATCGCTCATCTCGATATCCTCAAAAGCATGTCGATTACCACGTCCAGATCGGCGCGCCGTATATCCTCGGGCACGTTCTGGCCTATCGTGAAATAGGAAAGTGGCTGTTTGCCATAGTAGCAGAGTGTCACGGCGTTTCCGTAAGAGCCCGTTTCGTCAAGCTTTGTTATGATGTTTTTATACTTCTTAGCAAAGCTGTAGTTGCCCGCTATCTGCTTGCAGATGCGGCTTGATGTGGTGCTGGAGGTAACCAGATATATCTCGTGCATAACGCCCAGATTTATCATGCCGGCCAGCTCGTCCTGATATTTTTTATCCATTGAGGCGCGTCCCGCCGTGTCGACGAAAATGTATTTGCATTCCGAAAAGCCCTCTATCGCCCCGCGAAGCTCTTCGGTGTTATGCACGGTGCAAAACGAAGCGCCGAGTATATTGGCGTAAGTCTCAAGCTGCTCCTGAGCGCCCACGCGAAAAACGTCCGCGTTTATTATGCCTACACTCGCGTGCCGGTTGAACACGCATTCCGCCGCCAGCTTCGCCACCGTCGTCGTTTTGCCCACGCCCGTCGGCCCCATAAGCATTATCACGCGCGTTCCGCTGCCGCTGCTTTGCAGATATTTCGGCTTGCCGAGCAGCTCGCGTATCGCGTTTCGCATAGCTCCCGAGGGAGATAGCTTTTCGTTCTTCTTGATGATCTCTTCCGCTCTGTTCACAAGATGCTCAACAGCGCCCGCGTCCACGTCCTGATCGAGCAGCCGAAGTCTCAAAGCCTCCATACCGGGATTGCTTTCCTCGGCCGAAAGCGGCTCGTCGTCCTCATAATCGTCGTCTATGGCGTCCTTCGGCTCGCTTTGGCTCATCTTTTTCATGTCCGCGGCCAGAGCTTGCAGCATCTTTTCCATGGACGCGAGGCGCGCGTCCATTTCCGGCTTGACCGTGCCGGGTATTATATCTATATCGTCCCGCCTGGCTTCCCGCTCTATCTTTTGCGGCTTTTCCTGCCTGCGCTCGGGCTTTTTCTCCTTTGCCGATGCGGGCAGCACGGGAAATTCCTCTTTTTCTACTTTTTCTACCGGCGCGCCCTTCTGCTCCGTTTTGCTCTCCGCCAGAGTCTGCACTATTTGATAGGCGCTGAGCCTGCCCGCATACGGGGACTGAGGCTCGGTTTTTTTCTCATTTTGCTGCGTTTCGCTGAGCAAGCTAGCTATTTCAAGATCTTCTTTTGTGTAAAGCGATTCCGTTATCAGCTCTTCGGCCTCTTCCTCGAGAAAGGCATTATCGAGCAGCTCGGCTTCGTCCGGTTCTTTTTCCGCGGCCGCTTCAAGTTCTGTTCTCGCGGGCTTTGCCGTCTGCTCGGGAGGCTTCTCCGCGCTTTTTTCCGCCTCGGCGTTCTTCGCGGCCTCGGCCGCCATCTGCACGATCTCGCTGTTGGGCTTCACCTGCGGCTCTTTTCTCTTGGCGCCAAGCGGCACGGGCTCGGTCAGCGGCAACTTATACGGGCGCTCGCGTTTTTTGCTTTTTGCAAGGTCGTCCGGATCATAGCTTACGACTATCTCGTAAACGGGTTTGGAAAACAAGCCCTTAAGACCCGGCCGCCGCGCCTTGCGGCTTCTCACTATAGCCGCGTCCGCGCCAAGCTCGTTTTTGATCTGTTCGAGCGCTGTGGAGAGCTCCTTTGAATAATAGGTCTTTGTTTTCATCATTTAATACTGACCACTCCTTCGGACTTTACCTGCACATCGGGCCCGATCTCGTTATACGAGAGCACTATGAAATCGGGGGCTATCTGCTCCGTCAGCTTTTTGAACTGGC
>CAYPAH010000031.1:0-16824 GCA_964408655.1 uncultured Oscillospiraceae bacterium
GATAAGGATATACGGAGATTCGATTATGAAGGGGACGGTCATAACGCAGGCAATGCGATATAAGGCTACCATATGCGGCTATTTAAGCCGGCTCAGCGAAAAATTCGGCTTGCAGGCGGAAAGCCGCGCACGCTTCGGCATGACCATAGACAAGGGCGCTGAGATACTGGAAAAAGACCTTGCCGAAGGAATGGATTGCAGAGCCGTTCTTCTTGAATTTGGAGGAAACGACTGCGATTATGACTGGAAGGCGATATCGAACGATCCAAACGCGCGGCACGAGCCAAAGACGCAGCTCCCGAGATTTATTTCGCTTTATGCCGAGATGATCGAAAGATTGCAGGAGCGTGGAATCAGACCGCTCGTGATGACGCTTCCGCCTATCGATGCGCAGCGCTATCTTGACTTTCTCTGCCACATGGGCAATGACAAAGAGAATATTCTTCGCTGGCTTGGAGATGTGCAGCGTATATACAGAACGCAGGAGAGATATTCCAATGCTGCCGCAAGAGTTGCCGAGGCGGCAGGTGCGACGCTCGTCGATATCAGGGCGCATTTTCTTGCGATGGAGGATCTAAGCCTTTTTATGGGCGGCGACGGAATACATCCGACAGTTGCGGGATATGAGCTGATCTATAGGGGCTTTGAAAGCTTCATAGAAGAAAACGGCTGTTTTTCGTAACTTAAAAGATGGCGGCTAAAGTTTGGATTGAAAAAATATAAAAAAACCATCTTGATTTCACATTTTAAGCGTTTTCAAGCAGGAATTTGTGATATACTTAAAGAAAGAAAAAGAGGCACCGTAATTCATTGATCTTGCATCATGTCAGGTGCGGAAAGGGGTATGAAATCATGCGTATTTCAATTACCGGCAAGAACATGGATGTTTCCGATTATTTGTCCGAACTGGTCAATAAAAAGGTTGCTAAACTGGACAAGTATTTTCCGGAGAACACCGAGGCCATCGTGACCATGTCAGTAGAAAAAAACCGCCACATTGTTGAGGTGACCATTCCCTATCCCGGTGGTATCATCCGTGGCGAAGAAGTCAGCGGCGATATGTATGCTTCGATAGACAACGTTCTTGCAAAGCTCGAGCGTCAAATCGTAAGACATCGCACCAAGCTGGAAAAGAACCTTCGCGCAGGCGCCTTCAAGGGCGGCGCACCGGCCTTTATCCCCGCTGAGGAGGAATTCCCCGAAGAGGAAGAGTCCAAGCTCGTCAAGGTAAAACGCTTCGACATCAAGCCTATGACGGTTGACGAGGCAATGTTGCAGATCGATATGCTTGGCCATAACTTCTATGTGTTCACCAACGGAGAGACCAACGAGATAAACGTACTCTATAAGCGTAAAGATGGAAATTTCGGACTGATCGAGCCGGAATAGGCCAAATGCCATAAATGCTTTTCTGAGGGGAGCCGAAATGCCGGCTCTCCTCTTTTTGTTGACATAGCTCGCCCGCGGCAAGTATAATCAAACGAAACAACCCCGTGCCGGATGGGCACGAGGGCGTATTTGCGTGGAGAGGAACGCTTTGCCATGAAAATTATCGTGGGTCTTGGAAACCCCGGAAAAGAATATGAGATGACGCGGCACAATATCGGCTTTTTAACGCTTGATATCCTTGCGGAGCGCCATAATATCGAGATCAGGCGCAACCGTTTTCAGGCATACTTTGGCGAAGGCTTTATTGCGTCTCAAAAGGTGATGCTTGTGAAGCCCGATACCTTTATGAATAATTCCGGCTGTGCTGTGCGCGATCTTGTGAACTATTATAAAATTGAGCACGGCGATCTGATCCTTATATATGATGACGCCGACCTGCCGGAAGGCTATATCAGAATACGCGAGGGAGGCAGCGCGGGAACGCACAACGGAATGCGCAGCGTTATCTATCAGCTTGGATATGACGATTTTCCCCGCGTGAGGGTCGGCATAGGCAAGGCCGAGCATGACATGATACATCATGTGCTTTCAATGCCAAAGGGCGAGGATATGGAACTGTTAAAAAAAGCCATGCTCGACGCCGCCAGATCCGTTGAGCTTATAGCGGCGGGCGATATCGCAGAGGCGCAGGCTAGCTTTAACAGAAAGCCGCCAAAGCCTGAGAAGGCGCAGGATACAGAGGCAACGGAGGAAAACGGGCAACAATGAATCCCCTTCTTTCATATCTGGAGAGAGAAAGCGAATATGTCAGACTTTGTGAGGCACTCGAAAAAGGCAGAGGGCCTGTCAGCGTATTTGGAATGGCGGAGGCTCACCGCGCGCATATAGCGGCGGCGCTTGCTTCGTCTGTTCCGCTGCTTTATCTTTGCGCAAACGAACAAAACGCCGCGAGGGTCAGCGAGGATATCGCGGCCTTTGGCGTAAGCGGAAGCCATTTTCCCGCAAGGGAGACATTTGCGCAGGAGGGCGTAAGCGCTTCGTCGGGATTGACCGAAAGGCGAATGCAGACCTTGAGCGCGGCTGGGAAAATGAGCTGCAGCTTTATTTGTCTAAGCAGTCTCGCGCTTCTTCAAAGACTAATCTCGCCGGAAAAGCTGGAACAGATGAGCGTCAGCTTGAAGCTTGGCGAGTGCATTGACCAGCAGGAGTTGATAAAAAAGCTGGTTGAGGGCGGATACACCCGTTCTCAGCTTTGCGAAGGACGCGGGCAGTTCGCGCTTCGCGGCGGATATCTGGATGTTTTTCCTGTTTCCGCCGATGATCCGGTAAGAATAGAGCTTTTTGACGACGAGATCGACACCATGCGCACATACGATCCGTTTTCGCAGCGTTCGCTTGAAAATATCACGGAAATAACGATCACTCCCGCCAATGAAATAGAAGAACATACTGGAGATCATTGTATACTCGATTATCTGCCGGAAAATACGGCTCTATTTCTCGATGAGCCTGCCAGAATAGAGGAAAGCGCGAAGGCGGCTCTGGAAGAGAGCGCGGAGAGGCTGAATTCCCCGTTGCAAACGATAAGCCGCATGAGCACGCCCCGCACTTTGATGAGTTTCATGCTTACAAGAAGCTACGGCTTGATCGCTCCGAAGGAAACGATTCGCATTGAAACACGCGCGGCCACGAACTATCTTGGCAATGAAAAGCTGTTGCAGGAGGATATGCTTTCATGGCGCTCGCAGAAATACGCTACCGTGCTTTGCGCGGGCGCTCATGCCGAAAGCCTGCAAACAAGGCTGAAAGAGCTTGATCTGCTGGTGCCGCTCGTAAAGAATATCGACAGACCCCTTATACCCGGCGAAACGCTTATCGCGGATATCACTTTGGGGCATGGCTTTGTTTATCCCGAGAGCAAGCTTGCGGTGCTTAGCGAGCAGGAGCTTTACGGCAGCGTGAAAAAGAAAAAGGCGGCCTCGCGAAAACGGCCGCAAATGGCTTTTTCCGAGTTGTCTGTGGGCGATCTTATCGTGCATGAGCTATACGGAATAGGCCGCTTCGCGGGGATAGAAACTCTTACGGTTGGCACTGAAAAGACACCGCGAGATTATATGCTGCTGCGATATGCGGCTGGTGATAAGCTATATATACCCACCGATCAGCTCGACAGAGTGCAAAAATACGTCGGCGGCGAAGAAGAAACACATTTAAGCAAGCTTGGCAGCGGCGAATGGCAAAAAACGGTGAACCATACGCGCGAGAGCGTAAAAAAGCTCGCCTTCGATCTTGTTGCCCTATACGGCGAGCGAAGCAAAAGAAAGGGCTTCAAATATTCGCCCGATACGTCCTGGCAGCAGCGTCTTGAAAACAGTTTTCCTTATGAAGAGACCGAGGATCAGCTTAGATGTATTGCCGAGATAAAGCAGGATATGCAAAGCGAAAAGGTGATGGATCGTCTTCTTTGCGGCGACGTGGGCTACGGCAAGACCGAGGTGGCTCTGCGCGCCTGCTTCAAAGCCGTGCAGGATTCGAAGCAGGCCGCCATTCTAGTGCCTACGACCATTCTTGCGCAGCAGCATTATAACACGCTAAAATCAAGATTTTCGGGCTTCCCTGTAGAGGTGGCGCTGCTTTCGCGCTTCAATACGCCCGCTGAGGAAAAACGCATACTCGAAGGGATAGAGGCGGGAACGATAGACGTTGTGGTGGGAACGCATAAGCTGCTTTCAAAAAAGATAAAGTATCACGATCTCGGATTGCTGATAATTGACGAGGAGCAGAGATTTGGCGTAGGACATAAGGAACAAATAAAAGAAATGAAAAAAAGCGTGGACGTTTTGACGCTTACCGCAACGCCGATACCGCGAACGCTGCATATGTCCATGACGGGGATAAGGGATATGTCCGTTATAGAAACGCCGCCGGAAAACAGATATCCCGTGCAGACTTATGTTATGGAATATAACGAAGCGGCGATGCGCGAAGCCATATTGAAAGAGATAAATCGCTGCGGGCAGGCGTATTTTGTTTATAACCGTGTTCAGGGCATGGAGCTTTTTGCCGATAAGCTTCGCGAGCTCGTTCCGGAGGCGCGCATCACCTTTGCTCACGGGCAGATGGGTGAACGCCAGCTTGAAAAGACGATGCTCGCTTTTATGGAAGGAGAGTATGACGTGCTTCTTTGCAGCACGATAATCGAAAGCGGGCTCGATATCTCAAACGTAAATACTATAATCGTCTATGACGCAGATCATATGGGGCTTTCTCAGCTTTATCAGCTTCGCGGAAGAGTCGGGCGTGATGTGAGACTTGGCTATGCGTATCTTACCTTTAGAAAGGACAAGGTGCTTAGCGAGGTGGCCGAAAAGCGGCTGAATGCGATTCGGGAGTTCACTCAATTCGGAAGCGGCTTTAAGATCGCGATGCGCGATCTGGAGATAAGGGGAGCGGGAAATCTGCTCGGACCCGAGCAAAGCGGGCATATGGCGGCTGTCGGCTATGAAATGTATTGTAAGCTTGTTGACAGCGCCGTGAAAGAGGCAAAGGGCGAGCCGGTGAAGCAAGAAACGGACACGGTAATGGAAGTGCGGCTTGCCGCCTTCATACCGCACGCTTATATTTCTCGCGAGGTCGACCGTTTGTCCATGTATAAGCGCATTGCCCTTATCACAAACGGAGACGACAGGATGGATGTGCAGGATGAACTGATAGACCGCTTTGGCGACATACCGCAGCCGGTGCAGAACCTGATAGATATTGCGGTATTAAAGGCGGCGGCTTCTCAGGCATATGTGAACAGGCTGAGCATAGGCGAGGGCGTTGCCAGACTGTATTTTGACCCTATGGCTCCGTTCGATCTGATAAAGTTGTATTCGCTGATAAGCGAAACGGAGGGGGCTTCGCTCAAGCAAAGTGAGGCACCGGTTTTGAGCCTTGTTCTAAAAGGCGAAAATTCGGCTCAAATTTGCCGCAGCTTGCCACAGTTTGTTTACATGCTGCGCGATTGCATTGACGCATAAGAATGATATAATAAAGAAGCTTTGTATATGCGTAATGCTGAAGAAGCCGGAGAGAAAAACGAACAGGAGATTAAAATGAAAAAGATTACCGCGATATTATTGACGCTTATCATGGCCATGACGCTTGTGCTTATGGCAGGCTGTAAGGTGGCTGACGCTCCCGCTGGCGAAAACGCAGCGATATCTACCGACGATCCGAACGGCGCGGCCGCAGCTGAGCTCGACGAAAACGCGATCGTTGCCAAGGTGGGCGACGAAGAGATAACTCTTGCCGAGTATCAACAGCTTTTCGAACAGTATTCTTATTATTACAGCATGTTCGGTATGGATGTTACACAGGACCCCGCAACGCTTGCCCAGTTCCAGGATATGGTCAAGGACGCTCTGCTTGAAAAAGAGATAGTGAAGCAGCAGGCAAAGAAAAACGGAGTTGACACGCTCAGCGCAGAGCAGCAGGCTGATGTTGAAGAGCAGACCGAGAATATGCTAAGCGAAATGCGCGCTCAGTTTACTCAAATGGCCGAGGAAGCTAAGGCCGGCGACGACACTATCGATATCGAAAGCTATGTGAATAACATGATAGCCGACGAGGCCGAATATAATACCGGCAAGGCCATGAGCGTTGAAGAATATAAGCAATGGCTTATGGAAGAAGCGGGAGTAGAGCATCTTCGCGATAATCTTATCGATGAAATGTGCAAGGATGTTGCCGTGAGCGACGATGACATTAAAGCATGGTATGACGAAGCCGTTAAGACCGATGAAGAGAGCTATACGGCCGATCCCGGCTCTTTTAAGAGCGCGGAAGAGGGCTTCATCTGCGGCGGAGTTGACGGCGGCTATCTGCCCGTTAGCTATGTTCCCGAAGGCTACAGCCGCGTTATGGATATGCTGGTAATGCCCAAAGCGGACGTGAACGAGCTATATCCAGATTACCATGAAAAGATGGATAAGCAGAGCGAGCTTGAAGCCGAATACGGACAGCTTGCCTTTGCGGACGCGACCAGCGGAAACGCTGCGAATAAGGCTCGTCTCAGCGCTATAGTCAGCGAATATAAGCAGCTAAAGCAGGAAACCGACAACATGATGGCGGAGGCCGGCAAGGAAGCGAAAAACACTATAGAAGAGGCATATGCAAAGCTTCAGGAAGGCTCCACCTTTGAAAGCCTGCAGCTTCGTTATACGGAAAACGAGGCCTGTGCAAGCTGCGAAGCGCTTATGATGGACGGACTGCTTATCAATCCCGACGCGAATGACGGCTCTTGGACGGATGAATGCATTACACAGTTCAAAGAGCTCAAGATAGGCGAGTATTCACCGATATTCCAGGACGCCGACGGCTACCACATCCTTTATTATGTGGATGATCTCACCGCGGGCGTGCGTTCCATGGATGAACTCAAAGAGGATGTGAAGGCGTCGCTGCTTGAGGACGCGAAGAACGGAGAATGGCAGACTATACTTGCCGCATGGAAGGCGGATGGAAGCGTAGAGGTCTATGAGGACGTTTACCGTCAGCTTGGCGCATAAGCGCGAATATGATATAATTTAGGGATGGAGCCTAGACTCCATCCCTTTTTTGGAGGAACATATATGCGTTTGGATAAATATTTAAAGGTGTCGCGAATAATCAAGCGGCGCACTGTGGCAAACGAAGCCTGTAACGCCGGAAGAGTAGATCTCAACGGAAAAACCGCCAAGGCTTCCACCGAGATAAAAATAGGCGACAGGCTCTCTATTTTAATGGGAGGCAAGCGCCTTGAACTAAGGGTGACAAGCGTTCAGGAGGTGGCAGCAAAGGCTGACGCCGCATCGATGTATGAGCTTATCGGAAATGAAGATGCCTCAAATTAACACAGCATTTATTTTATTGGCGGCTGGCAGCGCGAGACGCATGAATGAGGAAAAGCTGCTTATGCGCTTTGGCGGAAAAACGCCGATAGAGTATTGCGCAGAGGCTATAGCAGGCTGTAAAACGGCGTTTTCCGATATTATTGTCGCCGTATCCCCCGCAACTAAGAGCGAAGCCGAGCGTGTTTTTTCAAATGGGAAGATAATATTTGGCGGAAGCGAGCGAAGCGAGTCTGTGCGAAACGCGCTTAGCGCTATAGACAATGCCGATATAGTGGTTATCCATGACGCCGCTCGCTGTCTCGTGACGCCGGAAATAATTGACGAAAGCGTGGCGGCGGCGCTTTGCCATGGCAGCGGGGTCGCCGCGGTTTTGGCAAGAGACACCATATGGTATGATGGAAGCACGATAGACCGAAGCAAAGCGATGCTGGCGCAAACGCCGCAAACCTTTCTTTTTGAGCGCATAAAGCGCGCTTATGATAACAATGTGAATTTCACGGATGATTGCAGCATGTATAAGGCTGCGGGATATGAACCTTTTTTCAGCGCCGGAGGAATATTGAATCAGAAGCTTACATATCAAGAGGACATTCCTTTTTTTGAGGCTGTATTGGGGGCGAGAGAATGAGAATAGGATATGGCGAGGATACGCACCGCTTGGAAGAGGGGCGCGATCTTATACTCGGCGGCGTGAAGATCCCGTTTGAAAAAGGTTTGCAGGGATATTCCGACGCGGACGTGTTGATCCATGCCGTGATCGACGCTATTTTGGGCGCAATGGCAGTGGGAGATATCGGCAGGCAGTTTCCGGATAATGACGCCGCATATAAGGGGATATCCTCATGCGTGCTTTTAGAGAATGTACGCGAAACGATGGCGGCGGAGGGCTATTGCTTGGGCAATATCGACGCGACCATCATCGCGCAAAGGCCGAAGCTTGCGCCATATATAGAACGTATGAGAAAAAATATAGCGGGCATACTTGGCGCTTCACCCGCGAATATCAGCGTAAAGGCAAGCACCACCGAGGGCTGCGGCCCCGAAGGCAGGGGTGAATGCATCACGGCGAGGGCTGTGTGTATTGTTGAAAAGAATTGCATGACCAAGTAATAGCGTGCTATAATTTATATGATAAATAATGATTGGATTTGGAGCTTGTTTTGATGATAACAGATTCTTATACTCTTGATTATTCTCTTGGGGATATCGATAAAGCTCTGGAGCTTACGGAAAAATGTGCGGTTTATTGCGAGCTGAATCCAAAGCAGACTCTTCAGCTTCGTTTGCTTGCCGAAGAGCTTATCGGCATGATGCACGGAATACTCGGGGGATACAGCTCCGAGCTTTTCTTGAGCTCTGAGGGCAAGGATATCTCGATACATTTAAAAGCCCGCGCGGATTTTGATATCACGGCCGATGAGCGCAAAAAGCT
This sequence comes from uncultured Oscillospiraceae bacterium, assembly GCA_964408655.1. Taxonomy (GTDB): domain Bacteria; phylum Bacillota; class Clostridia; order Christensenellales; family CAG-138; genus JAQVRG01. The sequence continues at coordinate 8,698 of CAYPAH010000031.1, forward strand.
TGTGGCAGCTTCAACAAGGGGAGAAAATCTCGCCTATAAAGGCTTTATGGGCAAGATACGCCAGTTGCTTGAGGGCGGAGTATACGGCGGCGAAGCGTCGCTTGCTGCGGTAGGAAATATCACCTTTACCGGCATAGATTACGACACCTATATGATGCCTGATGAATGGTCGCTTCAACGCTATATACGGGCGCTTGAAAAAACTAAAAATAACGATCTTCCCGTATGGGACGAATTGGAAAGATCCATTGTCGCCAAGCTGGCCGACGATGTTACGGTCGGCGTGCATTCCGACATTGCCGAGCTTGTAATCAAAAAGCGTTTCGAATAAGAATTATCATTTTATCAGCAAGGAGAAGCAAAAAATGAAGATCACACAGCAAAAAGACGGAAATACTCTTACTATAGCCTTGGAAGGCAGGCTTGATACCACTACCTCGCCGGAACTGGAGAGCGCATTGAGCACGGCTCTTGACGATGTCGATAGTTTGATAATGGACTTTGGAGAATTGGCATATCTTTCTTCGGCCGGTCTTAGGGTATTGCTCTCTACTCAAAAGCGCATGAATAAACAGGGGAGCATGACCGTGAAAAACGTGAACGAGACCATTATGGAAGTGTTTGACATAACCGGATTCACGGACATTCTGACTATCGAATGAGTTGTAATGCCTTTAACCTGTTCGGGGCATATATCGCGGCGGAGAGAAAAAACATATCATTCAAAAGCGCGGCACGATATGGCTGCGCTTTTTTATCTGGAAATAAGCCCGCTCCTGCTCTAAAGAGAAGGACGGCGGCATGATGAAAAACCGGAGGTATCAAAAAATGCGTGTTAGTATCAAAAAGGTCTGTTGCTTAACGGCTGTTGTCTTAGCTGTTCTTATTTTTGCGGGATGCGGAGTAAAGAACGAAACGCATTTTTTTGCCTATGAGGACTTTGGCAAAACCAAATTTTCCGATATGCATTATGAGCACTATGACGCCGACGCTCTTTTGGCGAGGATAGACGCTTTTTCGGCGCTGGCAAAGCAGAAAAACACAGGAGATAAGCTTATCAAGGAATATGATGAGATAATCAGCGAGCTCACCAAGCTCAATACCCTTGAAACGCTTTCGACTATCTATTACACGCAGGATCCCAATAATGAAAAGCTGGAAAGCGAAAAGAACTACTCTCTGGAAAACTGCATAAGAGTCTCCGACGCCGTGATGCGCGCGCTAAGGGATGTGCTAAGAAGCGAGAACGGCGCCGCGCTGCGGGCGCATATAGGCGCAGAGAGCGCAAAGGTTTTTTTGGAATATGAAGATATGAGCGAGCGCTCAAAGGAGCTTGCCTTAGAGGAAAGCGAGCTTGTAACGGACCATGAGCAGCTTATGCTGAATCAGAATACGGCGGCGATAGTTGACGGCGAAAGCTGGACTATAGAGAGATTGCGGAATGAGCGTGAGAATCTCGATGAAGAAAAAGTAAATGAAATATATGACGCTATTGAAAAAGAATTGAACCTCACGGCCGGCGGAATATTTCAAGAGCTTATCGCCATTCGCACCGAGCAGGCGAAACTTGCGGGTTATGAAAACTATATAGACTATTCATATACGGAGCAATATAACAGAGATTACAGCAAAACAGAGGTGCGGGCATTTCAGAATACCGTGAAGAAAAGCCTTGGGATAAGCTATTACGACGAACTTTACGATAAGACCATGCTGATAATCGGCGGGCGCGATTGCAAATTAAACGCGGATAATGTGCTGGATTATGTCGGCAAATATGCTAAGGACATATCATCAGAGCTATATTCGGCGTATAAATATATGCTAAAATATGAGCTTTGCGATTTCACATCAGACCCGGGCAAACTCGATAGGGGCTTTACTACCGACCTTACATACTATAATGAGCCGTTCATATATAACATGTGCTATGACGGGGATGCGTCAACGCTTTCGGGCAGCGTGCATGAGTTTGGCCATTTTGTTTCTTCGCACTATATTCCCGGGAAGAACGTGCTGACCGACAGCCTAAACTATGACGTGGCGGAGGTGAACTCTCAAGCTCTTGAACTGCTATATGACGAATATTATGAAGAAATATTCGGAAAGAAGGACGCGCCGGTGATACGCGCGCAGCATCTCGAAAGCCTGCTTTCAAACATCATCGAGGGCTGTGTGCAGGACGAATTTCAGCAATACGCCTATACGCATACCGAGGCCACGATCGACGAACTAAATCAGGCATATTTCGACATAAGAAAGAGCTACGGGCAGGACTATGGAGAACTTGACCATGATTATAGCTGGATGTATCTTTCGCATACCTTCGGCTCGCCGTTCTATTATATCAGCTATGCGACATCGAGTCTTACTTCGCTCGGAATATGGGAAAAGGCGCAGAGCGACAGGCAGGAGGCAATAGAGGAATATCTGCTTTTTACCTCATTTGGCACATATGACTATGATTATCTTGAGCTGCTTAACATATGCGGAATGGAGGATTTTCGCGACGCAAGGTATGTCGAGCGAATTACGAAAACTACAAAAGATAAGATATTGCAGCTTCTTGACGAGGCTGCGGAATAATAAAACAAAGCAGCCGAAAGGCTGCTTCGTTTTATTTGTAGTGCGTTTTGCAGTTTTACTTATTGAGGGAATCCTTGAGAGCTTTGCCGGCTTTGAAGGCGGGGCTCTTGCTGGCCGCAATAGTGATCTCAGCGCCGGTCATGGGGTTGTGACCCTTATGAGCGGGACGCTCGCGAACTTCAAAGGCACCAAAGCCGACCAACTGAACCTTTTCACCTTTTACGAGGGTCTCGGTGATAGCGTCAAAGGTAGCGGCGACGGCCTTCTCGGCGTCTTTCTTAGAGAGAGCGCTCTTCTCGGCGACAGCTGCGATCAGTTCGGTTTTATTCATGTAAAGTGATCCTCCTGTGAAATAATGTTATATTCGTTTTATCGATTGATCGAGTTTTATTCTAACAGCAAAAGTCGCAGAAAACAAGTCTTTTTTAGTATTTTTTGTGTGTATGGACTTATTTTATCAAAATTTCTTTTTTATGCGCTCCCAATATGCGTCCATTTGCGCCAGATCCATGTTTTCAAGGGCTTGTCCATCCTCGCGAACGGCATCCTCCAGAGCGCGGAAACGCGCGGCAAATTTGTCTGATGAGGCTTGCAAAAGAAGCTCGGCATTTTTGTGAAGCATCCGCGTTACGTTTACGCAGGCAAAAAGCAGATCACCGAGTTCTTCTTCAATATGCTCTTCGCAGTTCTCAGCGATGGCTTCTCTAACTTCACCGACTTCTTCATATACCTTTTTTAATGCGTCTTCGGGAGCATCCCAGTCAAATCCGACGTCAGCCGCTTTCTTTTGCACCTTCGCGCTTCGAATAAGCGCGGGCAGCGCGCGGGGAATAGCGTCTATCATGTCGGACTGGCTTTCAAAATGCTTTTCTTTTTTCTTAAGCTTTTCCCAGTTGACGAGAACCTCTTCCGAAGAATTCACATGGGCGTCGGCAAAGACATGGGGGTGTCGGTATATCAGCTTGTTTACTATGCCGGTAGAAACATCCCGCATCGTGAAGTTGCGTTTTTCGGCTTCAAGCTGCGCATGAAATACGATTTGCAAAAGCAGATCGCCAAGCTCTTCGCACATTCCGTCAATGTCATCGTCGTCTATTGTTTGCAATACCTCATAGCATTCCTCTAAAAGCGATGGACGAAGCGAAGAATGCGTCTGCTTGGCGTCCCACGGACAGCCGCCGGGAGCGCGCAGGCAGCGGAGTATTTCAACAAGGTCATCAAGACCGTGTCTCGGCCTTTTAAGCAGAGTCACAGGCGGCAGAATAGCTACAGTAGAAGCAAAATATTCCTTTTCCGGCTGCCTGTCCAATGTATAAAGCTGTACTTCCTTTAGCTGATATGCGCCGTTTTCATCCATAGTGCAAAATATTACGGGGCTTTCGTCGGGATAGTATTCGCCAAGCGCAAGCTTCAATTCTCCGGCTCTAAGCGGAGTGTCAAGCTCTTCAATGCACAAAAGCTTTTCAGGATCGACGTTCATTAGCGGCAGAGCCATAGCGCTTGACAAAACAGCCGTGTCGCAGCATATCTGCGCCGCCGCCATTGCGCAGAGCGCATAGCTTGTGCCGGGCAATATTTTCAAGCTGACGCCGCTTGATAGCGCTGCGGATCTTATTGCGGCAAGTTGAGATTCGCCAACTCCGCGTCCGGGAACGGCGTATACGGCGTCCGTGCCGCAAAGCAGCCGTTTTGCAATGGCTGAATTCAGCTCGTCAAAATCCTCGCTGGACGCATAAAGGTCGTCCATGCTGGTGTGGGCAAGCTTTTCATCCAATATCCACTGTGCGCTGGGGTGCGCTGCCGTCTGCAAAAAAAGCTTTTTTGCGCTGCGAATGAGCTCCATGGAAGAGGCGCTTATATTTCCCGGGACGGAAAGTGCTGCGATAGTTATAGTATACATAGTGTTCTCCAATTTAGTTTCTATACATTATGCGCTTGAGTTTTCTGCCTCCGGGTATCTGCATAAGCTCGGCCTCGCTGAAAACGCGCAGCAATATGCACAAGAGCATATATACTATGACACCTATGCCGATAGCGGCTATAACAGAGAGAGTTCCCAGCGAGCCTAGGCGCTCATAGGAAAAATAGACGCTTGCGCCCATACTGGCAGAGCAGATAAGGGGTTTGATAAGCACATCAAACAAGCGAAATTTAAGCTTGGTGGAGCGAAGCGCATAAATCGTGTCCGCTATTCCGGCAAAGGCATAAAGCACGACCGTGGAAACGGCGGCTCCCTGAATGTTGATGCGGGGGATTCGCATTAGAACGACAAGCGTTATCACCTTAAGTATGAAGCCGAAAAACAGGTTGAATACAGGAACAACGGGCTTGCCCATGCCTTGGATAGCCCCTGTCATGCTCTGCACCAGAGAGAGAAACAGCACACCCACAGAGGCGGTTTTAAGCAGATCAGACGCGATAGAGAGAGATTCTGGACTGAGCGTGTGATAAAGCAGAGCGAGGATCGGTTCGCTGAGAATAAAAAGCCCCACCGAACAGGGAAGGCCTATTATCAAAGCGAGCTTGAGCCCAAGCTGCACATTTAAGCGCACAGCCTTGTAATCGCGCTGAGCCATGGCCGCCGAAATTGCCGGAACAAGGCTCATTGCAAGCGCAATGGTCAATACTCCGGGCATGTTGGTGAGCGTAGCTACATTGGTGCGCAAAAGCGAAAAGGCCGTTTGCGCGGCTTCCTCGCCAAAGCCGAGTTGGCGAAGGATGCGCCCTATCATTGCGGAATCCACTATTCCGGCGAGAGAACTCACCGAAGCGCCAATGGTTATTGGCAGTGCTATTCTGATAAGCTCGCTGTTAAGCTCGCCTCGCGGGACTTTTCGAATATCGATCTGCTTTTCTATTTGGCCTTCAAGCACGTCGCGCTTGCCGTAATAGAAAAGAACGATGACAATAAGACCGGCCAGCTCAGACACGCTAACGCCGATCAATGCGCCCATGGCGGCGTATTCGGGGCCGCGCGGCAGCATTTTTTTCGCCAGATATAAGCCGATAAGCAGCTTGAAGACCTGCTCGGCGACCTGTGAAACGGCGGTGCCGGTCATCATCTGCATCCCTTGGAGATAACCGCGGTATGCGCACATTACGGAAACCAGCAGCAAAGCGGGAGCCAGAGCCTTAAAGCTTAAAACCGCCTCGTTAAAGGTAGAGAGCCTGGCAAGCATTCCGCTGGCGGCAAACATCAGCGCGCCGGTGAAGAGACCGATGACGAAGAGTAAAAGAAGCGCGGTGCGAAACACCTGCTTCGCGCCATAATAATCACCCAATGAAGCTCGTTCGGAGACCATTTTTGATATGGCGGTAGGGAAGCCGGCCGTTGAAATAACGAGAAGACCCGCGTAGTAAGGGTAGGCGACCTCGTAATAGCACATCCCCACCGAGCCGATGGAGTTGGAAAGAGGAATACGAAAAAAAGCGCCTATTATCTTGACCAGTAAACCGGCAAGCGCCAATATGGCCGCTCCGGTCACAAAGCTTTTGGTGGTTTTACTCATGTATTCTCCTATAGAGCATTATCTGCCCATAATTCTACCAATACATTATAGCATATTTCCATAAATCTGCTATAATAACTTCATGGACGCAAAAACTAACAAAACAAGCCGCCTCTGGCGCTTCCTCTGTTATTATCGCCCGCATACGAGACTTTTTATTATCGATATGCTGTGCGCTTTCCTTATAGCCGGCATCAGCGTGACTTATCCGCTGGTGTCCAAATTCGCTCTTGATAATTATCTTACAGCCGGACAATACGGCGCTTTCATAAGGGTGCTGCTTTGCTGCGCAGCGGCATATCTTTTAAGTGCGGTGCTTCAATATATCGTTACGACGATAGGGCATTTTCTCGGCGTATTGATGGAAGCGGATATGCGGCGGGATGTTTTTTCGCATTTGCAAACATTGGATTTCACATTTTTCAATAATGCGCGCGTGGGCGTGCTCTTATCAAGATGCACGAGCGACCTTTTTGAAATAGCGGAGCTGGCGCATCACGGGCCCGAGGATCTTTTGATATCTCTGCTTACATTTTTAGGAGCTTCGGCCGTGATGCTCACTATTCAATGGCGGCTTGCCATAGTTATGCTAATCAGCGTACCTGTGCTCTTAGGTATTGTGATATATTTAAGAAGGCGCATGTCAGCGGCTTCGCGCAGGGTAAAGGAGAGTATGGCGGGCGTAAACGCCGATATAGAGTCGTCGCTTTCTGGAATGCGGCTCGCCCAGGCCTTTGCCAATGAAAATTATGAGATAAACAAGTTTCAGCAGGGCAATGAGAAATATGTGCGCGCCCGCAAAAATTATTTCAAGGTCATGGGTACTTTTTTTGCATCCAGCGACCTGCTTACGAATATTCTTCCTGTAACGGTGCTTGGCGTCGGCGGGCTGCTGATTATGCGAGACAGGCTCAACATGGTCGAGCTGATGACCTTTTTGCTCTATGTTACAGCTTTTACCAAGCCTATACAGAAGCTCACGCAATTTTCAGAAATATTTACGGCTGGTGCAGCGGGCTTTAGCCGTTTTTGCGAAATGATGGATATTGAGCCCGCAATAAAGGATAAGCCGGGGGCTGTGGATATAGGAAAGCCCAAGGGAGACATCCTTTTTGAGAATGTCAGCTTTACCTATCACGACAGGGATAATAATCCGCAGGTGCTTGAAAAGATAGAGCTTGAAATACCATGCGGAAAAAGCGTAGCGATAGTTGGAAGCTCCGGCAGCGGAAAAACTACGCTCTGCCACATGGTTCCCCGCTTTTTCGAGCCGGACAGCGGGAAAATACTTATAGACGGGCAGGATATCTCAAAGGTAACGCTTTCTTCTCTGAGAAGGAACATAGGCATTGTGCAGCAGGACGTTTTTCTTTTTGCGGATACTATTTACGAAAACATCCGCTATGGCAGGCTGGATGCAAGCCGCGAAGAAGTGATATATGCTGCGAGAATGGCGGAGATAGACGAAGATATCAGGAAAATGCCCGACTCTTATGATACAATGGTAGGCGAGCGCGGCGTTACGCTTTCGGGCGGGCAAAAGCAGCGGGTATCGATAGCGAGGATATTTTTGAAGAACCCGCCGATACTTATTCTTGACGAAGCGACAAGCGCGCTGGATTCCGCAACTGAGGCAAGAATAACGGAGGCGCTTATGCGCCTTAGCAAGGGCAGAACGACCTTGACTATCGCACACAGGCTTTCGACCATACGCCATGCGGATGAGATAGTGGTAATGGAAAAGGGAAAGATAATCGAGCGGGGAACGCACGATGAACTGCTTGACCTTGATGGAGAATATAAGCAATTATATTTGGCGCAGGCCGATTGAAGGCGATGCGTGAGCGCATATCAGAAAGGAGCTCAAATATGCAGCATACGATAAACGGAATACAGCTAGAACTTGAAGTGGGGCAGAGCATTCTTGACGGAGTAAGGGCTTTGCAGCTCGACGACGACAGCCTTGCCAAGCGTCCCTTGGCGGCTCGGGTCAAGGGCAATGTATACAGCCTTAATATGAAGCCCCATGCCC
>CAYPAH010000032.1:0-16755 GCA_964408655.1 uncultured Oscillospiraceae bacterium
AGCGTCAAGGACACAAGGGAAATCATTGCCGCCGGGCTGCGCAACATGAACTATGCCGAGTTCTACCGTCAATACGCCGACGAAGACGGCGAAAGCTCCGCTGAGGATGTCACACGGGACGATACAACCGATCCGGCAAAGATGTTCTTTGACGAATGGAGGGCAAATGCCGTATTTGACCGCTATGAAAAGCTGGATATCCGTGAACGCTCGATGATAGCCGATCATCTCGGCTTTTGCAGAGTGTGTCACGGCGTACTGGAAAACGGCACTGATGAAAACGGCGAGAAGATATTACTCTTCCGACAGAAAAAGGCATACGCCGATCTTGCCTTGCGGCACACGCTTTCCTCGCCAGATACCGCTTACCGTATCGTTCATAAGGCATACGACAAAATCCTTGTTGATCTTGCCGTTGACGAATATATCCACATCGTCGAACTGCGGCGCAAGAAAAAGACGAAAATCGAGATCATCTACGAATACTGTGCCGACCACAATAACGACTGGGGCGAAATTCGCTATACGCCCGGCGATGACGATTACGATGTCACTCGCTATGTGTACGCCGATAAGAAAGGCGGTTTCTTCTTCGCCGCAGCTGGTGATTGGATCGTCCATCAAGCCGCAAAGGAGCAGTTCCCGCAAACGGTTGTCATACCAATCACGAAAATATAGCCCGCAAATCACAAAAACTTATGCTTTTCCCAAATCCTCTTGACAAAGCTTGACTCTTTTTATATACTTCATAATAAGAACAATTACTATTAGAAGGTGAAGTGTGAAAAGATATAGCAAAAAAAGGCAGGCAATAATTGACCTGTTGAAAAATACCAAAGAGCATCCGAGTGCGGATAGCATATATCGACAGCTAAAACCTATTTATCCTGATTTGAGTATGGGCACCGTTTATCGCAATCTGAAAGAGATGAAAGAGGAAGGCATAATCGCTTCGGTTGCTGTTGTGAATGACAGAGAACGCTTTGACGGCTGCACAAATCAGCATACTCATGTGATTTGTTCCGAATGTGGTAAGATTATAGATTTGGAGGGGTTTACTCTTCCAGCGGATATGCTGTCACATGCAGAAGAAGAATCAAAGATCTCAATCTCCTGCACAAAGCTCCAATTTGTCGGTGTATGTGACGCTTGCAGACAAGCTCATAGAGATACCAATAGTTCTAATAAGTAAACACCGAAACCATACGGTTTCCGTGTCTTGATAAAAAACAATTTTATGGAGGATATGTCATGAAAAAATGGAAGTGCACCATCTGTGGAGAAATCGTAGAAAGCGAAACTCGCCCCGACAAATGCCCGCTTTGCAAGGCATCCGGTGAGAAATTTGTCGAGGTGAAAGAGGATGAATTGACTTGGGCTGCCGAACATGTTGTGGGTGTTGCAAAAGACGCTCCCGAAGAAATCAAAGAGGGTCTGCGCGCAAACTTCAACGGCGAATGCAGTGAAGTTGGTATGTACCTTGCAATGTCCCGTGTAGCAGCAAGAGAGGGATATCCCGAAATTGCTCTGTATTGGGAAAAGGCTGCTTTTGAAGAAGCGGAACATGCCGCAAAATTTGCTGAACTTCTCGGCGAAGTTCTGACTGACAGTACCCAGAAGAACCTTGAAATGAGAGTTGCCGCCGAAAACGGTGCAACCGCAGGCAAGTTTGAACTCGCAAAGATGGCAAAGGCACAGAACCTTGACGCGATCCATGACACCGTACACGAAATGGCCCGCGACGAAGCAAGACACGGAAAAGCATTTGCAGGCCTGCTCAAAAGATATTTCAATAAGTAATTGCTCATCACATAAGAGTGCGTCCGAGAAATCAGACGCACTTCTTTTTTTATCTGAAACAGCATCTTGACGACAATGATAAATGTAAAGATATTTCAAAGAATAGCCACCGCATCTTGACAAAATCGATATCTATTATTATAATAGCAATAATTACTGTTAACGCAAAATGAGGTTGCTTCTATGGATGGAATTTTATCGAAAGACGATTATGAAGAGCCCCGGTGCTTATTGAATATGCACCCGGAGGTTACTCCTATTCCGGTAGGACGGATCATAGACAAGCTGGACTCTTATCTCAATAAAAATGACTACGATGCGGCAGAGAGGCATTTGAAATATTGGCTAAACGAAGCAGATACTTGCAACGATATGCACGGCAAGCTTACCATGCTCAATGAGCAGATCGGACTTTACCGAAAAACAGGTAAAGAGCTGGAATGCCTCCGTGCTATATCCGGTGCGCTTTCTCTTGCGGATTCTATGGATATGGAACAGTCCGTTACATACGGAACGACACTCATAAATGCCGCAACGGGATATAAGGCTTTCGGAAAAGCGAATGAGGCTCTGCCTCTTTACCGAAAAGCACAGGTTATTTACGAAACCAACCTTAAATCAAATGACGCAAGACTTGGCGGACTATATAACAATATGGCTCTTACATTTACTGAACTTGAAGCATATCGCGAGGCTGAAGATCTCTATAATAAAGCAATCGAAGTCATGAAAAAGCAGGAAAACGGCGAATTGGAAGTCGCTATTACCTGCCTGAACCTTGCCGATCTTGTTGCAGCTGAATCAGGGCTGGAAGACGGTGCGGAAGAAATCGAAAAGTATCTCTCAAAAGCAGAAGAACTGCTGAATACCGAGGGGATTCCGAAAGACGGATATTATGCTTTCGTTTGCGAAAAGTGTGCTCCTGTTTTCGGATATTACGGGTACTTCCTTACAGAGCAGGAACTGAACGAAAAAGCGAGGGAAATCTATGAACGGACTTGAACTTGCTAAAGGATATTACGAAGAATTCGGAAAGCCTATGATGGAATCCGAATTTGCCGATATTCTGCCGTTCCTTGCCGCAGGCTTTGTGGGAAGCGGATCGGAACATTACGGATTTGACGATGAAGTATCCCGTGATCACGATTTTGAACCCGGTTTTTGCATCTTTCTTCCCGGCGAGGATGTTGTGGACCGCAGACGTGCATTTCAGTTGGAACGCGCCTACGCCAAACTCCCACAGGAATATGCCGGAATCAAACGCCAGCGAATTTCTCCGGTCGGCGGAAACCGGAACGGTGTTATCAGAATAGATGAGTTCTATATGAAATCAATCGGTTCGGCAAACGGTGAGCTATCAACAGAACAATGGCTGAGACTGCCTGATTATGCGCTGGCAGAGGCGGTCAACGGCGAGGTGTTCATGGATAACTACGGCGAGTTTTCAAGGATCAGAGAAAGCCTTATCTGTATGCCGGATGATATCAAGCTGAAACGCTTGGCAGGAAATCTTCTCATAATGGCACAGTCCGGACAGTATAACTTTGTACGCTGTATGAAGCATGGTGAACCGGAGGCGGCACAGCTTGCCTGTGTGGAATTCGTAAACGCTGCAATGAAAACGACTTTTTTGCTTCAAGACAGATATATGCCGTATTACAAATGGAGCTTCCGGGCACTTCGAGGACTTCTCGGCACAGAAGAACTGTCGGAAAAACTGTCCTTCCTGCTGTTTGGCGATAACCGTGATGACACGGTTGCGGAGCAGAAGTATGATATTATTGAAGAAATAGCGTCCGAGACGATTACTCGGCTTCAGGACAAGGAGCTGACTAAGGCAATATGCGGGGATTTGGAAAAGCACGCATATTCTGTCAACGATAAAATAGCTGACAGTACCGTTCGTAATATGAACATCCTGATTGCCGTCGGCGAATAAAATACAGAGAAAGGAATCCCATAATGTTAGAGGTAGGTACGAAAGCACCGGACTTTACACTGCCGGATCAGAACAGAGATATGCACTCACTTTCCGAATACATCGGTAAGAAAGTATTGCTTTACTCTTATCCCAAAGACAATACCTCCGGCTGTTCAAAACAGGCAGCATCGTATTCAGAAAAGATAGCCGAGTTTGAAAAGAAAAATGTCACAGTGATCGGAATCAGCAAGGACTCGGTTGCTTCTCACAAAAAGTTTGAAGCAAATTATGATTTGAAATTCACGCTTCTCTCCGATGCGGACCGCACGGTCATTGAAGCATACGACATATGGAAAGAAAAGAAACTGTACGGAAAAACGTCAATGGGTGTTGTCAGAACAACCTATCTGATTGACGAAAACGGAACAATCGTTTTTGCAAACGATAAAGTAAAAGCGGCGGAAGATGCTGAAAAAATGCTGGCACAGCTTTAACAGGAGGATATGAAACGCAGATTACCAATGACATCAAATATGTAGGTGTGAATGACCATCAAATCGATCTGTTTGAAGGTCAGTATGTCGTTCCGAACGGAATGGCGTATAATTCCTATGTTATTATGGACGAAAAGATTGCCGTCATGGACACGGTTGATCGGAAATTTACTCACGAGTGGCTCGACAATCTGGAGAAAACGCTCGGCAATAAAAAACCGGATTACCTGATCGTTCAGCACATGGAACCCGATCACTCCGCAAATATTGTGTCGTTTATGAATACCTATCCGGAAGCAACTATTGTTTCTTCTTCAAAGGCATTCACAATGATGAAAAACTTCTTCGGAACAGATTTTGAAGATCGCAGAATCGCTGTCGGTGAAGGCGATACACTGACGCTCGGAAAGCACACATTGACCTTTGTTACCGCACCGATGGTGCATTGGCCGGAGGTCATCGTTACCTACGACAGTACGGATAAGGTGCTGTTCTCGGCTGACGGCTTCGGAAAATTCGGAGCGTTGGATGTAGAGGAAGACTGGGCGTGTGAAGCCCGTCGGTATTATTTCGGTATTGTCGGAAAGTACGGCGCACAGGTGCAGGCTTTACTTAAAAAGGCATCTGCTCTGGATATTCAGACGATCTGCCCCCTGCACGGTCCGATCCTTTCCGAAAATCTCAGCTATTATCTGAATCTTTATAATACTTGGTCTTCCTATGGTGTCGAAAGCGAAGGTATTATGATTGCGTATACTTCTGTGTACGGCAATACAAAAAAAGCGGTCGAGCTTCTTGCTGAAAAGTTGAAGGCAAACGGATGTCCGAAAGTTGCTGTCAATGATCTCGCAAGGGAGGATATGGCTGAATGTGTTGAGGATGCTTTCCGCTACGGAAAAATCGTTCTTGCTACAACGACATATAATGCGGATATTTTCCCGTTTATGAAGGAATTTATCAATCATCTGACCGAACGCGGATTCAAGAATAAAACCGTCGCTCTGATTGAAAACGGCTCCTGGGCACCACAGGCTGCAAAAACGATGAAGGCGATGCTGGAGCCTTGCAAGAATATCACCTATACCGACACGACCGTTAAGATTATGTCCGCGCTGAACGATGACAGTAAAGCACAGATCGATGCCCTCGCAAAAGAACTGACCAAAGAGTATGTCGCACAGAATGGCGAAACCGCTAACAAAAACGATCTGACGGCACTCTTCAACATCGGCTACGGGCTTTATGTGGTTACTTCCAACGACGGCAAGAAAGATAACGGTTTGATCGTCAACACGGTTTCTCAGGTTACCAATACACCGAACCGTATTGCTGTATGCATCAATAAGCAGAATTACTCGCACCACATCATTAAACAGACCGGCATTATGAACGTCAACTGTCTGTCCGTAGAAGCGCCGTTCTCCGTATTTGAGGCATTCGGTTTCAGGAGCGGTCGAACAGTCGATAAATTTGCTGACTGCAATCCTCTGCGCTCAGACAATGGTCTTGTGTTCCTGCCGAAATACATCAATTCGTTTATGTCCTTAAAGGTCGAACAGTACGTTGACCTTGATACGCACGGTATGTTCATTTGCTCCGTTACCGAAGCCCGTGTGATTTCCGACAAAGAAACAATGACCTACACCTATTATCAGAACAACGTCAAGCCCAAGCCGCAGACCGAAGGCAAAAAGGGCTATGTATGCAAGGTGTGCGGATATGTTTATGAGGGAGACGAACTTCCCGAAGATTTTGTCTGCCCGCTGTGCAAACACGGAGCGGCTGATTTTGAACCGATAAAATAAAAATTACAATAAAGGAGACTGAAATTATGAAGTATGTATGTGACGCCTGTGGATGGGAATATGATGAAACTGTCGGTGATCCCGAGAACGGAATCGCTCCCGGAACGAAATTCGAGGATCTTCCCGAAGACTTTGTCTGCCCGGTATGCGGTGTGGATAAGGAAATGTTCTCAAAGGCAGAATAAAAGTTATTAAGAAAGAGGTATATTAATATGGAAATGAAGTTTTACAGATGTGCTCACTGCGGTAAGATTATTGCCCTGGTAAAGGACAGCGGTGTTCCTGTTATGTGCTGCGGAGAGAAAATGCAGGAGATCATTCCCGGAACTACGGACGCAGCGGTAGAGAAACATGTGCCCGTCTATGAAGTGAAAGATGGTAAAGTTACTGTTACCGTAGGCAGCGTTGCTCATCCAATGACGGAAGAGCACTACATTGAGTGGATCTCTTTGAAAACAAAGGGCGGAAATCAGAGAAAAGCTTTAAAGCCTGGTATGGAGCCCAAGGTTTGCTTCTACATTTGCCCTGAGGATGAGGTTGAAGCCGTATACGCATACTGCAACCTTCACAGCTTGTGGAAGGCTTGATTGCGGAGGATTCGTATGGAAACAAGAGTAGCTGTAATCAGCATTATTGTTGAAAGCACGGAAGCCATTGAGCAGTTGAATACTCTGCTACATGATTACTCGCAGCATATCATCGGCAGAATGGGTATTCCATACCGTGAAAAAGGCATTAACATTATTTCCGTTGCTCTTGATGGTTCCGGAGACGATATCAATGCTCTGACCGGAGCACTCGGCAGAATCCCCGGGATATCCGCAAAAGCGGCTTATTCGAAATTGTAAGAGTCATTTAACTGAATTTAGAAAGGTATGCATCCCCTGACGCCGAAACCAATCTTGAGGCGAAAGATACGGTGCCGATTCGCAGAGAATTGTTCTTTACGACCGCCGTGTCCCATACAGGGATGCGGCGGTTTTGTTTATGATAAAAAAAGATTATGCAGGAAGGCTTGGGATAAAGTACAGAATAGAACTTGTTCTTTTGCCGTTGCTCTGTTTTATCGGCTGTCTTTGTCTTGGAAGAATGATAATATCTCCCGGAGATATTTTTCAGTCTGTTCTGGCAAAAATCGGGTTGTTAAACCCGGTTTCAGGTCAGATTGATGCCGTTGTTTGGTCTATGCGCATTCCGAGACTGATTCTTGCGGCAATCACAGGTATTGGGCTGTCGGTATCAGGCTGCACATTTCAAAGCTTGTTTTCTAATCCGCTTGCCACTCCCGATACGCTCGGAGTAGCATCCGGAGCCAGCTTCGGCGCTGCTCTTGCATTACTGCTCGGGTTCGGCATGATAGGCGTACAGGTCACTGCACTCATTTTCGGTATGCTTGCGGTAGTTCTTACAGGACTTTCTGGATATGGAATCGGCAATTCACGAAGCACACCGATTCTTGCCGGGATCATGATAAGTTCACTATTCAGCTCTCTCGTATCGCTCATAAAGTTTACTGCCGATACGGAATCTCAGCTTCCTGCCATCACCTACTGGCTGATGGGAAGTATGGAGAGCGTCGGCTATGATTCGCTTATGATGGGAGCTCCGCCGATCATTATCTGCACGATCATCTTGCTCCTTCTTCGCTGGAAAATGAATCTGCTCCCTCTTTCGGAGGATGAAGCAGTAAGCTCCGGTGTAAATCTCAAAGCACTTCGCATGACTGTCGAAATCTGCGCAACAATGATTACAGCTTCTTGCGTTTCCATGTGCGGACAGGTGGGATGGGTGGGACTTCTGGTGCCGCACATCTGCCGTATGAAATTCGGAAGCAATAATGTATCTCTTTTGCCTGCGTCGGTTGGCGTCGGCGCGGCATTTATGATGCTGGTAGATACTGCCGCAAGAACTGTTTCGCCGAAGGAAATACCGATTTCCATTTTAACCGCCATCATCGGCGCTCCCTTTTTCATCTATCTTCTGAGAAAGAACAGGGGGTGGAATCTGTGAAACTTGAAATTCAGAACGGAAAATTCACCTATCCGCATTCAGACAGAATTGTTTTGAACGACATCAGCTTCACAGTTGAGAACGGCGATATATTGGCAATTCTCGGACCAAACGGAGCGGGAAAAACGACTCTGCTTCGCTGCATGATGGGGCTTCTGAAATGGCAGTCAGGCTCAACGCTATTGGACGGTCGCCCACTCGAATCAATTCCTCAGAAATCGCTGTGGCAGAAAGTGTCCTATGTTCCACAGGCTAAGCAGGTGCTGACAGCCTATACTGTTGAAGAAATGATCCTTCTCGGACGGGCATCTATGGTAAATACATTTTCCATGCCGGAAAAAGCGGATATGGATGCAGTTGATCGTTGTATCGCCAAAATAAATTTGGAGAATTTGCGTCATCGCTCTTGTGCAAAGCTGAGCGGAGGCGAATTCCAGATGGTTCTCATCGCAAGGGCGCTTGCTTCTGAACCGGAAATACTGATCCTTGATGAACCGGAATCCAATTTGGATTTTCAAAATCAACTTCTTGTTCTGAATATGATTTCGGAACTCTCCGCAGAAGGGATTACCTGTGTTTTTAATACACACTATCCGGCTCACGCACTTCGCAGAGGAACCAAAGCACTGATGCTTGGTAAAGACGGTACATATTGCTTTGGGTCGGTTCACGATATCGTTACAGAGGAAAATATCTTGAAATTCTTCGGAGTGAATACCGTAATCGGAGAACTGGAAACGGAAAGCTCCTCTTACGCGGATGTCGTTCCCATATCCGTAGCCGATAGCGGTTCTACGATTACCCCGCGTCTGTCTCATAACGACAAAGTGATTGCAGGTATAACGGTTTTGATGGATGGCAACAATCATGCGGATATTCTTAACGGACTGCTTCACGAATACGGAAATGAGCTGATAGGGCGAATGGGTCTTCCTTACCGTAAAGCCGGAGTCAATATCATTACGCTGACGCTTGATTCAACGGTAGGACGTATTCTTTCTCTCGCAGACATGATCGCACGTTTGCCCGGAACACACGTTAAAACAACATATATGGCAGGTGATCGAAAACATGAATAACCGGGAACGGATAGATCAGTTAAATAAAGCAAAAACTCTTTCACACTCGGATTGGTGCGATCTGATTTCCACTCATTCCGACGAAGACAGAGCGTACGCACAAAGGGTAGCATCGGATATCACAAAGGCTCATTTCGGGGACCGCATTTTCTTTCGAGGGATCATCGAATTCTCGAATATTTGTAAAAATGATTGTCTCTACTGCGGAATCCGATGCTCCAACAAAAATGTAACCCGTTACCGATTGACGGAGGATGAAATCCTGTTCTGCTGTCGGGAAGGATACCGACTCGGATATAGAACCTTTGTCCTTCAGGGCGGAGAAAATGGATATGCGGCATCTGAGCAGTTTTTAAAACTAATCCGCAGGATCAAAGCAGAATATCCAGACTGTGCAATCACGTTGTCTGTGGGTGAATGCAGTCGGAAAATATACGAAGAAATGTTCAAGGCAGGGGCGGACCGGTATCTTCTCCGGCACGAAACTGCAGACAAAGCACATTATGAGAGTCTTCACCCGTCGGGAATGTCCTTTGACAACCGGATCAGGTGTCTTTATGACCTTAAAGAAACCGGCTTTCAGACAGGATGCGGGATGATGGTCGGAACGCCGAACCAAACTCCGGATACGCTGGCGTCCGATATGGAGTTTATGAGCAGCTTTCAGCCGGCTATGGTAGGAATTGGACCGTTCCTCCCTCATCAGGACACTCCGTTTGCAGCATATCCTGCCGGAAGTCAGGAATTAACGCTGTTTTTACTCGCTCTTACAAGAATTATGCTGCCGGATGCGCTGATACCTGCAACGACGGCACTCGGAACGGCGGCACAGGACGGGCGCATACAAGGTGTTTTGTCCGGGTGCAATGTTGTAATGCCGAACCTGTCTCCGCAAAATGTCAGAAAAAGCTATATGCTGTATGATAACAAAGCCGGCACGGAGCTCAGCGCAGAAGAAAGTTTGAATCTTCTGAAAAAGCAGATGGAATCTATCGGTCGTGAAGTTGTCGTAGGACGCGGCGACCATAAACAATACGGGAAGGATGGAATGAGACCATGATTAAAATTGCAGTTTACGGAAAGGGCGGAATCGGAAAATCCACGACAGTATCCAATCTTTCGGCGGCGCTTGCGGAAAAAGGACTGAAGGTAATGCAGATCGGCTGTGACCCGAAAGCGGATTCAACGGGCAGCCTGCACCATCAGAGCCGCGTGGATACAGTCCTTGATCTTGTCAGAGATCGAAAAAACGATTTTACCCTGGATGATATGATACATATCGGCTTCGGCGGCGTTATCTGTGTAGAAGCAGGAGGCCCCACTCCCGGCATGGGATGCGCAGGTCGTGGAATTATCGCCGCGCTTGAAAAACTCGCCGAAAAGGGCGCTTACGAAATCTATCAGCCGGATGTCGTTTTTTATGATGTTCTCGGTGATGTTGTCTGCGGCGGCTTTTCCATGCCGATGCGAAGCGGATACGCGGATAAGGTGTTTATTATCACCTCTGGAGAAAATATGGCAATTCATGCCGCCGCTAATATTGCCATAGCGATTGATAACTTCAAGGGACGCGGATATGCCACGCTTGGAGGACTGATCCTGAACAGGCGGGATGTCAAAAACGAAGATGAAAAGGTAGAGAAGCTGGCAGAAGATATTCACAGCAGTATCATCGGCACTCTTTCCCGAAGCGAAACCGTACAGGCGGCGGAAGATCTTAATCAGACCGTCATGGAAGCATTCCCGGGAAGTGATATGGCAGAGGAATATCGTTCTCTGGCAAAAAAAGTTATGCAGGAATGCGGGGTGACGATTGAATGAAACGTGTTGGAGAAGAAACAGCAATACCAGTCGTGACGATAAAAAACGCTTCCTTTCCGTCTCCCTTCCTTTCCGGGCTTGAATACAGCGTTCCCGCCAGAGGAGGATGGACGATCGTACACGTCGGAATGTTGGTGCCGGAAGCGCATGAGATTTTCGTCTGTGCGGCAGGATGCCTTCGCGGTGTCGTTCTCTCTGCGGCTGAAATGAATCTGACAGACCGGTTTTCTACGGTTGCCATTGAGGAGCACAATGTCGTTGACGGCGATATGGAAGACCTGATTATAGACGGCGTATCGGATATTCTGAATCGCTTGCCGAAGCTGCCGAAAGCAGTACTCGTCTATTCAAGCTGTATCCACCATTTCATGGGCTGCGATTTGGATATGTGTTACAGAACGCTTAGGGAGCGATTTCCGACGGTTGATTTTACAGATTGCTATATGATCCCGACCATGCGTAAAAGCGGTCTCACACCCGATCAGATCATGCGCCGTCAGCTTTACAGTCTCCTTAAACCGACCGAAAAGGCAGAAAGGCACTGCGCTATCGTCGGAAACTGTTTTACCGTGGATGAAAACAGTGACCTTATCCGTCTGCTGAACAGCGCCGATTGGACGGTGCATCAGATCACCGAATGCAATACCTATGAGGAATATCAGAAAATGGCGAAAAGCAGTGTTTGCATCAGTACGCAGACCGTTGCCAAGATCGGCGGCGAAGCCCTCGCACAGAGAATGAATATCAAACATCTGTATCTTCCGGTATGCTACGGAGCGGATGAAATCAGATGCCATCTTTCCGAGCTTGCGTCAGTGATCGGAGCCTCCTATGACGGAAGCTCGGCGGAGGAAGCAGGTGCAGATGCCGAAATGCAAAAAGCAAAACGCTTGATTGGCGACACACCGATTGCTATAGATTATACTTTTACGCCCCGCCCGCTGGGACTTTCAAAGCTTCTTTTAAAATATGGTTTCCGAGTAGAGAAACTCTTCACAGACTCTTTCAGTGGAGAAGAAAAAGAAGACTATCTGTGGCTGAAAGAGAATGCTCCGGAGCTTAAAATTTATCCGACTGTCCATTCCGCTATGAGACGTTACCCTTGCGGCAGTTCAGAAAAAGTATTGGCTCTCGGTCAGAAAGCAGCCTATTTCACGGACAGCCCCTATTTTGTAAATTTGGTAGAAAACGGAGGCTTGTACGGCTTTGACGGCATCAAACAGCTTGCCACGCTGATGCAGGAGGCATTCATTACGCCGAAGAATACGGAAAAAACCATAGAAATAAAAGGATTGGGGTGTGAAAGCTGCTTATGAGACAGGCAAGAACCGTTTTATCTACCTATTCGGCAGACACATTTGGCGTCTGTTCCGCGCTGTATGAGCTTGGAGGAATGACCGTGATGCACGATGCTTCCGGTTGTAATTCCACATACAGTACTCATGACGAACCGCGCTGGTATCACTCTGACAGCCTTGTTTTTATTTCTGGATTGACGGAAATGGATGCCATTCTCGGAAATGATGACAAGCTGAAAGATGATATGCTTACCTCCATTCGTGAGATGCACCCCGCATTTGCGGCAATTACAGGCACTCCTATACCGATGATGACCGGCTTTGACTATGATGCGGTTGCGGCGGAGATCGAAGAGGCGTCCGGCATTCCCTGTTTTGGATTTCCCACAAACGGGATGCGATCCTATCTCTGCGGAGCATCGGAAGCGCTTGCGGCAATTGCCGAGCGGATGACAAATCCGGAATCAAAAATTTGCTCGCAGTCTGTCAATATTCTCGGTGCAACCCCGTTGGATTTTTCACTCAGCGGAACCGTACCGTCCATCAGAAAACTGCTATCTGATCACGGTTGGAATGTAATAGGCTGCTTTGCAATGGACAGCGACCTTGAAGCATTGTCCCGTGCGGGAGAAGCGCAGGTGAATTTGGTGATATCCGGTGTGGGTATGAAAACCGCAAAGGTATTGCAGAGGAAATTCGGAACACCATACGTTATCGGTACACCGATCGGCGTCACTTTTGCAGAAAAGATACTGACCTGTCTTAAAAAAACGGCAGAAGATCAAAAAAACAGAATCGCATTTTCAGAAAACGTATCGGACGAAGACAGCCGCTTTTTCATCATCGGTGAAAGTGTTATTTCCCGTTCTCTTGCGGCGGCAATAGGAATGGAATACGGATTTGTGCCAAAGGTCATAAATCCGTTGGAAGATCTTCCTGAACTTTACGGTGTGCTCTCTGACGGAGATATTCGCGCAATGGAGGAAGATGAAATTCAAAAGGTGTGTGAAAATTCGGCTACCGTGATTGCGGATCCGCTGTACAGACCGATTCTCCCCGCAAATTGTCGTTTTATCTCTTTGCCTCACGAGGCATTTTCCGGGCGAATGTTCAGAAACGACATTCCCGATTTAACAAAGATTAATGTAACAAAGGATTTTGTATGATGAAAAAGCTTTTTGTTTTTATTCTTGCTGCTGTTATAATGATTAGTTGTACCTTGACGGGGTGTTCCGGTAACCGGACAGAAAACAATGACGAAGTAATTACCGTGGTCGATCATAACGGTGATACTGTTGCACTTCCGAAAAACATTGAACGCATCGCCGTGTGCGATATTCTTCCGCTTCCTTCCGTTCTGTCGATATTCTTTGATTCTGCGGATAAAATCGTTGCGATGGCTCCTTCCAGTATGTCCGCAGCACAAAACGGACTGCTGTCAGAGCTTTATCCGGAAATACTGAACGCTGACACTTCCGCAATCAGCGGTACCGATGTAAACGCAGAAGAACTGATGAAACTCGATCCGCAGGTCGTTTTCTACAATGCCACAAATTCACAGCTCGGTGATACACTCAAAAAAGCAGGATTCAATGCGATTGCGATCTCCGTCAACAAATGGGATTATGACGCTGTTGAGACCCTGAATCAATGGATTGCACTCCTGTCTGAGATATTCCCGGATGCGGCAAATAAGTGCACGGAACTTGTCAGAACATACAGTGAGGAATCCATGAAATTGGTGAAAGAACGTACGGAAAACCTCACAGCAGAAGAGCGTGAAAAGGTGTTTTTCCTGTTCCAGTATAGCGAAGATTCCATCGTTACATCCGGTCA
The DNA here is from genome assembly GCA_964408655.1 of uncultured Oscillospiraceae bacterium. Taxonomy (GTDB): domain Bacteria; phylum Bacillota; class Clostridia; order Christensenellales; family CAG-138; genus JAQVRG01. Next base: position 14,065 of record CAYPAH010000032.1, read on the forward strand.
GAAATTCTTCGGACAGTGGTGGGCAGATACCATCGGTGCAGTTAATGCAGCAGGGGAACTGAAAGAAGATAACTCTGTAAAGGTTACGCTGGAACAGATCTATAAGTGGAATCCGGATGTCATTATGATGACAAATTTCACGACCTTTTTCCCGGATGATCTTTATAAAAACACCGTAGGCAGCTATGACTGGAGCGGCATCAATGCGGTTCAGGATAAGAAGGTCTTTAAGATGCCTCTCGGAATGTACAGAAGCTACACGCCCGGTATAGACACACCGATCACGCTGCTTTGGCTTGCGAAAACGGTATATCCCGAACTTTTCGCAGATATAGACATTACTGAAAAGACAGTTGAATACTACGAGACTGTTTTCGACGTCAAACTGACGGATGAACAGGCAGAATCAATTTTTGCCCCGTTAAGTGCAGCCGGAAAAACTGATTTTTAAGGAGAAATACTATGAGTCTTAATACAACCCCTTCCGGAGAGAGAACCCATATTGGATTTTTCGGATGCCGCAACGTCGGCAAATCCAGCCTTGTCAATGCCGTCACCGGGCAGGACCTTGCCGTTGTATCTGATGTTAAAGGCACAACGACCGATCCTGTGAGCAAAGCGATGGAAATTCTGCCGCTCGGTCCTGTTATAATCATAGATACGCCCGGTTTTGACGATGAAGGAATGCTCGGAGAGCTTCGCATCCGGAAGACAAAGCAGACACTCAACAAAACGGATATTGCCGTGCTTGTTATTGATGCGGCAAGCGGGATGAACGAATATGACCGTGAGCTTCTCGGGCTTTTTAAAGAGAAAAACATTCCGTATCTTGTAGTGGGAAATAAATGCGACCTGATGAATGAGATACATAATAACAGTGATAACACACTTTATGTCAGCGCTGCCAAAGGAATCGGAATTCACGAGCTGAAAGAGAAGCTCGGACAGCTTGCCCCAAAAGGAAATGACAGAAAAATCGTAGGAGACATTTTGTCAAAAGGCGATAAGGCTGTGCTTGTCTGCCCCATTGATGAATCTGCACCGAAAGGCCGACTGATCCTTCCGCAGCAGCAAACGATCCGTGATATTTTGGATGCGGATGCGATAGCTCTCGTCACCAAAGAAACCAATCTTGCCGAAACACTTGCCAGTCTGTGTGTCCCGCCGAAAATTGTCATTACGGACAGTCAGGCACTCGGTGTTGTCAGTAAAATCGTACCGGATGATGTGCCGCTTACCACCTTCTCCATCCTGATGGCGCGTTACAAGGGATTCTTGGAAACTGCCGTTGCCGGAATTGCGGCTGCTAAGTCACTTAAGGCAGGAGATAAAATTCTCATGGCTGAAGGATGCACACATCACCGTCAGTGCAATGACATCGGAACAGTTAAGATACCAAGAATGCTGCAAGCATATTGTAAATGCAATCTTTCTTTTGAAACTTGCTCCGGTACGGAGTTCCCAGAGGATCTTTCCCAATATGCTATGGTAATCCATTGCGGCGCGTGTATGAATACCGATCGGGATGTTCAGTACCGTATGAAGTGTACTGTTGACCAGGGAATTCCTTTCACTAATTACGGAATCACGCTGGCGCAGATGACAGGCACTCTTGAAAGGACCTTACGTTGCTTTCCGGATGTCCACAATCTGATTGTCTGAGAATCGGCAGGAAAGAAAAACCGTTCAGAACAAGTGAGGTGATGCAGATTGGTCCACTTTTTATTTGCTATGCAGCGAGAAGCAGATATGTTTGATTTGCCGAACAAAACCGTGATCGGTGTCAGAGGTACGGACCTGCCGTATATTGATAAAAACGATACTGTTGTCAATATCGGCCTTTGCGGTGGATATAAATATTCCATTGGAGATGTTGTTGTTCCTACGGTTGTCATGACGGAAGATGAATTCGTCAGCAGTAATATCATAAGAACCGATTCGGGAGAACATATCTGTGTAACAGCAAGGGACTTCGTTGAAAAGCCGCTGAAAGATATCCCGGTAATCTACGATATGGAATTAGCGAAACTGCTTGCAATACCTTGCAAAAAGTTATTGGCAATCAAAATCGTAAGCGATAATTTGAATGAAAGTGTGTACTTTCAGTTTGATATTTCAAGAGTAAAGCATGAGGTTATGAGTATACTTAAAGAAAACGGTTTGATACAATAAAAGCATACAGGCAACTTCATGAAATCAATCATCACACAAAAAACGGTGGAAGGGATTTATCCCCCCACCGTTCTTCCGTTAAGCGTAAATCAGATTATTATTGACGATTTCCGTAGCCGTTAACCGCATAGCGTTCATCCTCCGAACCCATTCCATTTGGTCGGCTGCTTTGAGTTGTTCTGTGATACCCTCCCTTTTGGAAAGTTCATTTACCAGCCGAAAAACATATCTTCTGCCTGCTCGTTCAGGTCGGCAAGGTATTCGTTCAATTTTCCGCTTGTCAGCAGGTCGGTATAAACAGCTCTGCGGTGTTGTTTCAGATACCGGAGGTGCCGATGTCCCCATATCCCGATGGGGCGTTCTTCCGACTCGTCGTCACCGGCAATGAAGTAGTAATCTCCAATGAGCTCATATTCCAATCCAGTGCGTTCATCTGTTATGTACTGTTCCATTATTCTTCCTCCTTTACAATCACGCGCAGTTTCTTGGAAGGAGCATCAATGATTTTCAAAATCAAAT
>CAYPAH010000033.1:0-4863 GCA_964408655.1 uncultured Oscillospiraceae bacterium
CGAGAAGGCAAGAGAGGATTTCGCCAAATAATATAAAAATCCTGCCGAGGGCAATATTATTTCAACTCAACGGAGCGTTTGTTGCCATAGCATACCTGGCGGATTATACTGAAAAAGTCGGAGGTGGAAATCATGGATTGCACAAAGGTAGGCAGATTGATACAGTGTCTGCGTAAAGAAAAGGGAATGACGCAAAAGCAGCTTGGCGACGCATTGCATGTGAGCGACAGGACGGTTTCAAAGTGGGAGCGCGGGTCGGGATGTCCGGATGTTTCCTTGCTGCCAATGCTCTCTGAGACGCTTGGAGTGAACATAGAAAAGATACTTTCCGGCAATTTAAACCCTAACAGTGCCGATGGAGGAAATATGAAAAGAGTAAAGTTTTATACCTGTCCCGTATGCGGGAATATAATGACCTCAACGGGCGAAACAGAGATATCGTGCTGCGGAAGAAAGCTTAGCGCTATGATAGCTAAAAAAAGCGATGTAAAGCATAATATCCATGTTGAACCAATGGAGGACGAGTACTATATAAGCTTTGAGCATGAGATGAGCAAGAAACATTTCATCAACTTCGTGGCTTATGTGAGCTATGACAGGCTGCTTCTTGTGCGGCTGTATCCCGAGCAGGCGGGAGAACTGCGCGTTCCGCAGCTGCACGGAGGAAAGTTTTATTTCGGCTGCAATGAGCATGGCCTGTGGGTGAATGAATAAAAAGATTGACATACGGCGCCGCAAAATGTATCATCCAATGAAAATATAACTCGAATGTGGAGAAGAATATGTTTGGCGCACTGTTGAATACCGGCGCGGTCGCGGCGGGCGGGGCTATAGGGCTGCTGCTCGGAAAGGGTCTGCCGGAGAAGATAACTGACTGCATAATGAAGGGGCTGGCGCTCGTGGTGCTTTATATAGGCATTAGCGGGCTGCTTAAAGGAGAAAACCAGCTTATCACGATACTTTCTGTAGTGATTGGCGGAGGACTTGGCGCATTGGCCGATCTTGATGGACGTTTCAGCGCCTTTGGCAAGTGGCTCAGCGAAAAGCTTGCAAAGGGGGACGACCGTTTTTCATCGGCCTTTGTCACCACCTCCCTTTTGTTTTGCGTAGGAGCCATGGCCATCGTCGGTTCGCTGCAAAGCGGGCTTTCGGGCGACCACAGCACCCTTATAACCAAATCCGTCATTGACGGCGTGGCGGCTCTTGTGTTTACAACTACGCTTGGCGCGGGCGTGATCTTCTCTGCTTTTTCCATTCTGATAGTAGAAGGCGGGATAACGCTTCTTGCGCAGGTCATTGCGCCGTTTCTGAGTGAACATGCCGTTGCGGAGATAAGCTGCATGGGCTCGGTGCTTCTTCTTGGCATGGGACTGAATATGCTTGGCCTTACCAAACTCAAGATTGTCGATTATCTGCCCTCGGTTTTGTTTGCGGCTGTTTTGGCGCAGTTTATTTAAGCGCTGTTGTCAAAACTGAATCATAATGACAAAAAGGACTCCTTTACGGAGTCCTTTTTTCATCAGGGTAAAGTATGCAGAAATTATCCATTCGCGGCTTTTCAAAATAGGTATAATCGTCGAGAAGCGGGGAATATGTGCTGAAGCAAACTGTAGTGGGGCCAAAGTTTATTATGCGCAGATATCCGCTGCCTCCCTTTGGCGCGTCTTGATAATTTGACATTACGGAATATACCGTGCGGTCTGCTATGCCGTCGCCGTCGTCGTCTAGCTCGTCCGTTCGCGAAGCGGGTCTTCTGCAATGTCCGCTGAGAATGAGCCATACGTTAGAATTGGGAACGACGATGTTCTCATATATGTTTTTTCCCTGTGTGGTGAGATCTTTGCCGTTGCTGTGAAGATAGCTGTGCGTGACGATAACGGCGATCCGGTCATCAAAAAAGCTCAGCACCCTGTTTATCCAAAGTATCTCTTCTTCGCTCGGCCCCCGGCGCTCAAAGCCTATGCTGAGAAAAACATAGTCGCGTCCGTCAGATGAAAAAAGCATATAGCGGCTTTGACCGTAGCCGTATGAATTGCTTGCGGAGCGATGCTCTCTGGCGTCATCCACATAAGAATAATATATATCGTAGTTATATTTTTTGCCGACGTCGTGATTTCCAGCGGCGCATATATATGGAACGACACCGTCCAGCTTTTTCATAGAAGCGGCCGCGTTCGACCATTGCAGGTCGGATCGCGAAGCGTTTACAAGATCTCCGCTGTGAAAAACGAAGCGGATATCCAAGGCTTCTTTGTTATCGACGATCCACTGAGTCATCACATTAAAGGTCTCGGGATAACTTTCGCTGTAATGCTGCGTGTCGGATATCCAAATTATGCAATGTGCCAGAGCCTGTGAAGGAAGCAGCAAAAGAACGAGACAAAGCGCTAAAACGGTGCGGCGAAGCCTGCTGCGCAAAGATATCATATAACGGAGACGCCCCTTGTCTGTAAAAATTATCCATACCATGATCTTTATGGCTCTGAGATGAAATTTTAGCACATTTACGCCTGAAAAGCCACAATGAAAAAGAAAGGGTATAGGGCTGCGCGAAAAGGGTAAATATGGATAACGGGTAACGATGCCGCAAAAGCTTCGGCTTTGGCTGTGGAAAATTCGACCCTGCTTGACAAAAAATAGTGAAGAACACTATACTGAATAAGCTATTTCTTCCCCTAAAGGGGAAAGCGAGGAATGAAAATTGCGAAAGCCGATCAAGATACTTGTTTTATGCGCAGTATTGTGCGCTTTGACCGCCGCGCTTTGCGCCTGCGTGCAGAATAATGATGAAAAGGAAGTTGAAACCGGACGTCCTGTCATAGCTGTCTCTATCGTTCCGCAGCAGAGCTTTGTCGAGGCTGTTTGCAAGGATATGGCTCAGGTGGTCGTAATGATACCTCCGGGAAGCAGTCCGGAAACCAATGAGCCCAAGCCGCAGGAAATGGAGCTTTTCAGCAAGGCGGATATCTATTTTTCTATCGGCGTTCCGGCGGAGGACGCCAACATTTTGCCGAGCGTCAGCGTGAATACAAAGCTTGTGAAGCTGCATGACGAAGCGGCCGAGGTATATCCCGAACTCACTATGGAGGGCGGGAGAGACCCGCATATCTGGCTTTCGCCAAAGCGTGTCATAATTATGATACAGGCTATAGCCCGGGAGATGAGCGGGTTGGATCCTGAAAACAAAGATATTTACGAAAAGAACGCGGAAGCGTATATCCAAGAGCTCAAAACCTTGGATGAAGAAATAAAAACTGCTCTTGATGGGGTGAAAACCCGCAAGTTTATCGTTTTTCATCCGGCCTTTGCTTATCTGGCGGACGATTATGATCTGCAAATGTACGCCTTGGAGGAAAACGGAAGAGAAGCGACTATCGATCGCCTCTCAGAAATGACAGACCTTGCGAAAGAAGAAGATATCCATGTCATCTTCTATCAGGCCGAGGTGGATAGCAGGCAATCCGAAGCCTTTGCCGAGGAGATCGGCGGCAAAACGATACAACTGGCTCCTCTGGCGCCGAACTATATAGAGAATCTTTCAGAAATGGCTGCCGTGATGGCGGAGGCCATGAAATGAAAGAGAACGCGCTGCATATAGAAGATCTTTCGGTGTGCTACGGACAGGCTCAGGCATTGTCGGGTGTTTATCTGGATGTGCCCAAAGGAGCATATCTTGGCATAATGGGGCCAAACGGCGGAGGGAAATCGACCCTTCTGAAGGCAATACATGGCTTAATACCGCTTCGCGGCGGAAAAATCGAGATATTCGGCGACGATTCAAACCGGCAGCGAGACAAGATCGGATATGTTCCGCAATTTGCGGCGATGGACAGGCGCTTTCCTATCTCGGTTTTCGAGGTGGCAATGACAGGCTGTCTAAAGCCCGGGCTTCATCCTTTTTTTCAATATTCAAAGCAGGATAAGAACGCTGCAAATCAGGCGCTTGAGCGTCTTGATATACTTCGTCTCGCAAAAAGGCAGATATCAGAGCTTTCGGGCGGCGAGTTTCAGCGCCTGCTTATCGCCAGAGCGCTTGCTTCAGCCCCTAAGCTCCTTCTCCTTGATGAACCTACGGCGAGTATAGACCCCGGCTCGCGCGAGCATATATATTCTCTTTTGCATGAGCTGAATCTTTCCGGCATGACGGTCATTCTGGTGACGCACGATCTGATGGCGATATCGTCAAATGTGGATTCTCTTGCCTGCTTGAACCAGACGCTTGTGTATCACGGCGAGCCCGAGCTTTCTGAGGATATAGTTACGCAAATGTATGGCTGCCCTGTGGATTTGATCGCGCATGGCGTTCCGCACAGGGTTCTTGGTAATCACGAGGGAGGCTGCTGCCATGATTGAAGCCATAATGAAATATCAGTTTTTACAAAACGCGCTCATTGCCAGCCTGCTGGCCAGCGTGGTTTGCGGGATCATCGGCGTGATAATAGTGGAAAAGAAACTGGTGATGATGAGCGGAGGCATAGCGCATACCGCTTATGGCGGGGTCGGCCTGGGCTATCTTTGCGGCTTTGAGCCAATGCTGGGAGCCGTGCTTTTCGCGGTTCTTGCGGCGCTTGGCATAGGTACGCTAAGACGCAAGGGGGGCGCGAATACCGACGTTATCATAGCGCTGCTATGGTCGCTTGGCATGGCGCTTGGCATAGCATTTATCAGCTTTATGCCGGGCTATCCCCCTGATATGAGCTCTTATCTTTTCGGCAATATCCTCTCTGTTACAAGGGCGGATATACGCATGATGCTGATAATGGGCTGCACAGTCGTTTTTCTTGTGTTTATGCTCTTTAACGACTGGAAAGCATATCTGTTTGACGATCAGTTTGCGGCTATAAGGGGACTTCGCACGGTATT
>CAYPAH010000033.1:4873-16295 GCA_964408655.1 uncultured Oscillospiraceae bacterium
CATAGCGCTTTTGACGGCGCCTGCGGCTACCGCGGGACTTTTGACCAAGAAGTTCAAGCTTCGTATGCTTTTTGCCGTGGGCTTTGGCGCGGTATATTCTTTGACTGGAATATGGATATCATATTTGCTGAATATCGCCTCGGGCGCGGCTATCATCGCAGTTTCGGTTTCGGCATATGCGTTGGCTTATTTATGTGTAAAAATATTTAACAAAAACACCGCCGAATAACTATATATTGACAAAAACGTTTAACTAATTATATAAAAATAACGATATAATTCGTAATAGAGTTATTTCTATTCACTGTTGAAAAAAAACGATGGAAGGCGGGTTCGTTCATGTCAAAAAAAGCGGATAAGCTTAAAAGGATCGAAACGAAAAGAAACGAGAAAATCGAAGAGTTTAAAGAAGTCAGGACCATGAAGGTGGCAATGCTGAAAAAGATAGGCACAAAGGTCGTTTTAGCCTTTGCCGGAGTTACTATATTTATTGTAGTGACTCTTTGTTTGCTTACCGCCTATATTTATAAGGCAAACACCAAGGATCTTATCCATAAGGCGAACAATACCGCGTTTGTGGTGTTCGAAAATGCGATCGCCGATATTGGAGGCGATGTAGATCTTCTCGCATATTCATATAAGAACGAAAGCAATTTTCAGCGCGCGATCGAAGCCGATAACATCGACAGCATTGAAGTGACTCTTACAAGAGACATAAAAGCAAAGGATATGTTTGCGGCGATATATGATAAAAACGGCGATCTGATGGGGACGATCGGCGATGTGCCGGAAAACATAAACGAGCATAATTCTATAGACTACGGCGAATCGAGCGGCGTGTTTACGGACGCGGCCATAGCGCTTTCATACCGTTCGTATTACGATGTGCTGAACGAGGGAAAAAAGATCGGCGGTATCGCCATAGGCTATGATCTTTCAAATCCCAAGCTGGTAGATGCGATAAAAGCAGAGTCGGAATGCGAAGCCACGCTCTTTGCGGGCAACACCAGACTTAATACGACGATCATTGATCCAAAGACGAACGAGCGCGTGCTCGGCACGACTATGCTTCCAGAGATAGAACAGCAGGTGCTTGTGGAAGAGCAGACGATAGAGGGCGAAAATTTCATCGTGACGAGCAATATGCTCTTTAAATATAAACCCCTCTATGGCGTGGACGGCGGTGTTGCAGGCGCGATCTTCATCGGAGCGCCCACTACTGATCTTGATAAGCTTTTCAGCGATTCCACCCTGACTATTTTCGCGGGAGCTATGATAGTCACCATAATCTTCATGGTCTGCGTGGCGGCGGTCATCAAGAATAACGTTACCAGGCCGATAGAGAAAATAATGGGTCAGGCTCAGAGCATACGCGACGGAAACCTTAATATGGAGCCTGTTGAGATCAAGGCACAAAATGAAACCGGCGCTTTGGCGATGACCATGAATGAAACGGTGAAAAACCTCAATGATTATATTTCCGATATATCGCGAGTGCTCACCGCAATGGCGAACCGTGATTTTACAGTTTCATCGGATATGGACTATAAGGGCGACTTCAAGAAACTTATCGACGCGGTAATGCTGATTAAAAACAATATGAATGCCTTCCTCCGCCAGTTGAACGACGCGGCTAGCTTCGTAAACACAAACGCCACGCAAATGGCAGACTCGGCGGAACGTGTTGCTGCGGGCACAACGGAGCAGGCGGCTACCGTGCAGCAGTTCTCGGCTTCTATCATTGAGATATCGAGCAATGTAAACAAGAATGCCGAGGATGCGCAAAATGTAAAGCAATTCTCTAACGGTGTGGAAACCAAGATAAACGAGCAGAACGCGAAAATGGAAGAAATGCTCGTGGCCATGAAGGAGATAGAAGAGCGCTCAAGCGAGATACAGAAGATCATCAAGAGCATCGACGATATAGCCTTCCAGACGAATATACTTGCCTTGAACGCGGCTGTTGAGGCTGCAAGGGCCGGCGAATCCGGCAAGGGCTTCGCCGTTGTTGCTGACGAGGTGAGAAATCTTGCCACCAAGAGCACCGATGCGGCCAGAAACACGACCACGCTCATTCAAGCCTCTATCGACGCTGTGCAGCGCGGCTCGAATCTGGTCACAGAAACGGCTGCCTCGTTGACGGATATAGTCACTCTCTCAAAGAATACCAACGATTTGATAGAGAATATAAGCCGCCAGTCGGAAGAGCAGGCTTCCTCACTGCGTGAGATCACGGCGGGTCTTAACCAGATCAACGACGTTATTCAGCAGAACTCGGCCATAGCGGAAGAAAGTCATGCCTCCAGCGAGGAGCTTTCTCAGCAGTCCGCCAAGCTTGACGGCATGGTGAACGAATACAAGATCTAAGCTTGAGAGATCAGCAAAGAGTATAACAAAACACATAAAAGCGCTTCGGAAAAATCCGAAGCGCTTTTTCTAATAAGCTTTAACAAGTTTTTAGGTTTTGTGAAAACCAAATAATTATTATCTGCGATATATGCGATAACCTGAGCGACGCCGGCGCGCAGGGCGGCGGCGGCCGGAACGCATGATGATAAGACGGAGAACTACGACGGCGACGAGCAAAATAAGGCAAAGCAAAGCCCAGAACAGCCAGGTGTGAGAACCTTCAGAGCTTGAAGAATCGTTGCCGTTATGAACTATGATCGGGCTGGCATTGGGGTTTTTAGCTCCGCTGCTTTCCGGAGCCAATACATCGCGCGAGGCGATAAGGCTGGCGCTGAAAAGCGAAAGGCCGTTGTATTTGTAAAAGATAGTTCCGACGGTGGTCCCCGCACTTATCGGGGCTTGCAGCGTGCTTTCCAATACATATGTGCTGCTTATGCCGGAGGGGTCTGCCTGTATCTGTGCGATCTCGGATTTTAAACCGCTGATGCGAACCCCGTCAAGATCGATGTTGAGCGTAAGATTGCCGCTTTCGGGATCGTCTGACGCCGCCCCTGCAACAGGCAGCGCCATCGTGGTCTCAATATCCAGGGCGGAGGCGTCAAGCACGGCGTAGTTTGCAAAGCCCCAGTCAAAGAATTTTGCCGCGTTTTCAAAACGATATTCGGTAGGAACCTTGTTTTCCATGTCGCCAAGAAGTACAGCTATCAGCGTAACCCCGTCTTTTTCGGCGGAGGCAACGAGACAGCGTCCGGCCTGCGCGGTGTCGCCGGTCTTTACGCCGGTGGCGTATGGATAGGTGATGTCCTCTTTATCTTCCGGGGTAAACAAGAGACGGTTGGAGTTGTTCCAGTCGTAACCGTCGCTGTCTTTATTGGTGGGATTTGCGTGGTATGAAACAGCGGAAACTATTTCACGGAAGGTGGCGTTTTGAAGAGCATAACGGGCAAGAATGGCCATGTCATATGCGGTGCTGTAATGGTCATCCTTATGCAGGCCGTTCGATTTAACGAAATGTGTATTCGTCATCCCAAGAGAGGCTGCTTTTTGATTCATCAGCTCGACAAAAGCACTTTCTTCTCCATTGCCGAAATGCTCGGCTACAGCTCTGGCGGCGTCATTGCCGCTTCGCAGCATTACTCCGTAAAGCATATCGATAAGGGGCATTTCCTCGCCGCGGCAAATGCCCGCGACTGAACCGCGGTCTTCAACGCTGTCCCCCACTTTAACTATCTCATTAAGGGAAGAACACATTTCTATAGCGAGAATGCAGGTCATTATCTTGGTCGTGCTTGCGGGATAGGCTCTCTCGGTGGAACTTCGTTCATAAAGTATATTTCCGGTTGCAGCGTCCATAAGGACTATATAAGGCGTTGATACAGATTCCGGATCAAACTCCGCAAACGATGTGCCCGGGAATAAGCCTATTACACAAAAAAATGCCGTTACGGCACATAGAAACCGCTTCAATTCCAGCTCATCCTTTCGCTGAATTTGCTTGAACACGCATAGGCTATGTTACACAGCTAGAAAATATTATAGCAAAAAAAATGACGGATTGTACAGTGAAATTTTGGCAACGCCTTATCATATATATTTTAACGTTGCTTCAAGGTGGGATTTTATGCTATATTGTTCATGGATATATATAGCTTTAGATAGGTAAATTTTATGCTAAAAGCGTTAAGACTAAATTCATATGCGGGCTTATTGCCATATGTTGGCATGTAAGCTCCGAATGGCGCAACGGCATAATGAATACAGAAAGATGGGACATACAAATGGCAAAACGGATATTGCTGGTTGACGACGAACCACTGATAGTAAAAGGCTTGAAGTTTGCTCTTGAGCAGGACGGCTATGAGATCGACTCGGCTCCGGATGGAGAGACGGCGCTGGAAAAGGTAAACAGCGGGAATTACGATCTTATTCTGCTGGACGTTATGCTTCCAAAGATCTCCGGCATAGAGGTGTGTCAATCGGTTCGTGAAAAAAGCGATGTGCCGATAATCATGCTTACCGCAAAAGGCGAGGATATGGATAAGATTCTCGGCCTCGAATACGGAGCCGACGATTATATGACGAAACCATTCAATATATTAGAGGTAAAAGCTCGCATAAAAACAATACTCCGCCGTGCGGGTGGAAGCCGCGACTCTTCCAAGCTGGAAATCACCTCGGGTGATCTACATATAAATATTGGCAGCCGAACCGTAGAGGCTCACGGCGAAAGCATCAACCTGACCGTTAAAGAATTCGACCTGTTGCAGTTATTTATGAACAATCCTGGCAAGGTATACAGCCGTGAAGAGCTGCTTGAAACGATATGGGGCTTTGATTATCTGGGCGATTTTCGTACGGTCGATGTTCATATCAGAAGACTGCGCGAAAAGATCGAGCCGGATCCCGCGAATCCGAAGTATATTATGACCAAATGGGGAGTTGGATATTTCTTTGCGCAGTAAGGTTTACAATTCCATACGGGTGCGCATGGTCGCCATCTATATGGCCATTACGATAGCGGCGTTTATAACCATCAGCCTTCTTGTGGCTAATATAGTCGAAGAATTTCTTGTTTCGCAGAGGACGCAGCAGCAAACAAAGGAGACGGCGCGGGTCGCCCTTGAAGTGACGCCCGATTTTTCCTCGGGAGAGGCTCAAAGGCTATACGAGCTTATAACGGTGCGCGCCCAGAGCATGGGCGGGCGTATTTTGCTGCTCGATGCGGACGCGGTGGTGCAGATCGATTCGGCTTCTCAGAATAATGGCTACAGAGTGCCTTATAAAGAAGTTCGCGATGTTCTTTTAAACGGATCAGACACATCATACGGTTTTCACCGCATAACGCGCAGCTCTGAAAAGGCGGGTCTTTTGACGCCGGATGAAGAAACGCTGTGGGCGGTCTATTATGCTTCGCCAATTATCGACAATGGTTCTTATCTCGGCGCGGTTTTGTTTTCTTCCTATATACAAGACGTTGAAAACAGCGTTAATGACGTTATCGACAGGATAAGCCTGATATTTATAGTAATATGCCTCACCATCGCGGGAGTGAGCTTTTTCCTTTCAAGCTGGCTGACAAAGCCGATAGCCGAGATGACGGCGGCTATCAGAACGATGGGGAGAAAAAGCGGGGTGCGCGTCAAGGTACACGGCGCGGGAGAGATGGCCGAGCTTGGCGACGCCTTTAACCGCATGAGCGAACAGATCGAAGACCATGACCGCATAAGGGATGAATTTGTGGCAAATGCCTCGCACGAGCTAAAGACGCCTCTTTCAGCAATGAAGATACTTTCCGAATCAATGCTTTATCAGGACAAGCCCGATCCGGCCATGGCAAAGGAATTCTTTGCGGATATAAACAGCGAGGTTGACCGTCTTACGCGCATAATCAACGAGCTTCTGCGCCTCGTTCAGGAGGACACCAAGGACGCCGCGTTTTCTCTTACTGCCGGAAGGCTCGATACGCTGGTAGAACGGGTTATGACGCGCTTGCAGCCGCTTGCCGCCAAAAAGGGGATCGCGCTGACCTGCGACCTTGCGCCTGTGAGCTGTGACTTTGAAGTGATGCGCATGGAACAGGCTGTAACGAACCTGATAGAAAACGCCATCAAATATACCGACGAAGGGGCGGTGAGCGTCACAGTAAAAAGCGAGACGCAAAACGCCGTGTTCAGCGTTACCGATACCGGAATAGGCATTCCTGAGGAAGCGATACCCAAATTGTTCGACCGCTTTTACCGTGTGGATAAGGCGCGCTCAAGAAGCACGGGAGGCACGGGTCTGGGACTTGCTATAGTCAAAGAGATCATCGAAGGGCATGGGGGTACTATCTCGGTTGAAAGCGAACAGGGAAGTGGAAGCACCTTCACTATAAGATTGCCTTTAGACGGAAAGGGGGCGGACGAGTGAGAAAGCAAAAAGAACGCATAGCCCGTCTTGCCCTGATTATATTTACGTTTTCGCTGCTTTGCGCGGGTTGCATACAAAACAGCATCAGAGAAGAGGAGATACGAGCGGATCTTCCGGCTCTTGACCCTCAGGCGGGGATCGCAAAGGAGATAAGCTGCAACTGTTATGCGCAGGTGCTTAACGAGGCGTATCTTACTGGCACGGAGCAGACGATAGAGGTTCGCGCGGGAGAACGCACGGAATATGCTATCGTTGATGCGCTTTTGCGCCAGCGAGCGGCTGTTTCCGGCGCGATGCATACATTGTTTCCGGAAGGGACGAGGATCGTCGATGTTACCCTGGATGGAACTATACTCTACGTTACTTTTTCAAATGAGTTTCTTGGCCGCTCGCTGCTTACAGAACAGCAGAATATAATAAAAAAGGACTGGGAAAGCGGAAGATATACAGAGGCGGAATACCAAAAACGGCTGGATATGGCAGAGGCTGATTATTATAAACAGAGGAGCTTGGCCGTATATGCCGTGGTCAATACGCTTACGGAATACAGCGAAAAGATAAGAGTTTTGATAATGGTAGACACGGATAATACCGGTTCGGGCACGCGCCTTCCCTACAGCGAATTCGGTTTATCCGGCGATGGAGAGATTGAGACGAATATCATTGAGCCGATGGATTTTAACGAAGATGTTATTATAACGCCGCAGCGCATGACGGAGCTGTTTCTTGAACATATGAAAAACGGGGAATATGAACCGATATATGCATTGCTGGTGATGAATCCGGAAATAAACTCAGAAAAGCCGGATTACGCGCAAATAGAAGCTGAACTTCGCTCATTTGGAAGCTTGAAGAGCTATAGTGTGAACGGAATAATGAACGGAGACAGTGAAACGGCTTATGCCAATATCGACATAAGCTTTACCAAGAAGACGGGCGAAACCGTCTCGCTTGGCAATCAGCGCCTGCTGCTTAGAAAGGTAGACGGTTTGTTCAGACCTGATTATTCATTCCTTAAGCGGCTCTTGGAGGAATTGTAAAATGCAAAACGGCAAAAGGTGGATGACCCGATTGTTGTGCATGGCTTTAGCCGCCATGCTTTGCGCCTGCAATTCGCCAAAGGAAGAAATATCCGACATGGTGCTGACTGAAACGATGCCCAAGACCGAGGATGAGCGGGACTACCCTTATTTTGAAGCGGAGCTGTATTTTGCAAGCGCCGACAACCGCAGACTTATGCCTGAAACACGCCGCGTAATAATGGCCGCTGACGGAAGCCACATAGAAGCGGCGGTAAGGGCGCTTTTCGATGGGGCGAGCACGCAGTCGCAGCAATCAGTTTTGCAAAACGGGCTTAGCTATGAAAAAATGGAGCTTTCGACCGGTGTTTGCAACGTATATATATCCGGTACTGCGGCGCTTGACGAAAAGCAATGGCTCATTACCAGAGCCGCGGTGGCCGCTACTGTGAATGCCGTAGACGGAACGCCAAGCGTCAATTTGTATTATAACCAGATGGAACCGGGATATCTCGGCAGACCGCTGGGAGCATTAAGTCCGATCATTGAAAATCTGGATGTTTATGTGCGCAATATGGAGCTTGAATATGAGGCCATAAAAAAAGAAATAGAAGAAGGCGTTGCCGAGAGTAGCTTCGAAATGCGTAACGCAACGCTATACTTTATCGATAATGGCGACGATCTGCTGATGGCTCAGAACATCATGTTGAGCTATGACGCGAAAACCTCGACCGAAGGGATAGCCGGATCATTGATCGGCGCACTGGGCGTAATGCCGGAAAACGCAAACGGACTTAAGCTCGCCATTCCCGATGATTTCGAGCTCGCGATGGTTGAATCTCCCATACAATATATTGCGGATGCTGTCGCGACTGATGAAGCGCCGCCTTTGAATGATGCGGAGGACAGCGCTGGTGATGCGCAGCAGGCGAATGAGAACACGGGAATATTGGAAATACGGATAAACCAACTTGCGCGAGGCTTTGATGAAGAAAAAATGTGCGGCGCCGTTACGATGACTCTCACAGGCTTTCTGCCGGGGATCCGCGGAGTATACATAATAATGCAGGATGAAAACGGAGAGTCGCGGGTGCTTAACGGCGGAAAGCTATGCACAAGAGAAATGTTCTCAGAAACGATAGGGCACACAATAACGCTGGATTACCCGAGCGAAAACGGAGTTGGTTTTTACACTATGGATTATGCCGTCGCGGGTAAAAGCTCATATGCTTTGATTACCCGTCTGGAGGCTTTGCTTGACAAAGCCGAAGAGATGGGAAATGTTTTTCCGGGCTTTGATAAAAGCGATATCCAGAATGTTTATATAACCGGAAATACGGCGGTAGTGAACTGGAACAAGGGCTTTGCCGCAAAGCTCAAAGCCATGCAGGAAAACGAGCAGTGTCCCTTGCCTGAGGAACGGCGTATATGGCTGTTTGCTTACAGCGTTATCAACACGATGAGCGAGTTTCCGGGCGTGCAAAAGGTTTGGATGCTTGAAAACGGGCAGAAGCTCGGCACACAGGGCGGGATATATCTGGGCAATGCGCTCATGCGCAATCCCGGAGCATTTTTAGAGACAAGGGCTGAATGAATATGGAAGATCAGAGAGTCGTGCTGGGCATGTCGGGCGGGGTCGATTCTTCCGTTGCGGCCTTGCTGCTCAAAGAGCAGGGCGCAAATGTTGTCGGCGTTTTTATGAAAAACTGGGAAGAGACCGACGATAGCGGAACCTGTACGGCTACCGCGGATTACGAGGACGTTCGAAAGGTCTGTTCGCAGCTTGATATTCCTTATTATACGGTCAACTTTGCCAAGGAATATAAAGAGCGCGTATTTTCTTACTTTTTGGAGGAATATCGTCTTGGCAGAACGCCTAATCCGGATGTTCTCTGCAACTGCGAGATAAAGTTCAAGGCATTTCTCGACCTTGCAATGACAATGGACGCGGCGGCTTTGGCAACGGGACATTATGCGAGGCTTGATAAAACGAAGGGCATAAGGCTTTTGCGTGCCCGTGATAATAATAAGGATCAAACGTATTTTCTCGCGGGGCTTACAAGCGCGCAGCTTGAAAAGGCCGCATTTCCGGTCGGCGGTCTGCTAAAGCCCGAACTGCGCCAGATCGCGGCGAAAGCAGGGCTTGCGACAGCCGAAAAAAAAGACTCTACGGGAATATGCTTTATCGGTGAACGTGATTTCAAAAAATTCTTGATGCAATATCTTCCGGCGCAGCCCGGAGATATAGTTGATTTGAGTGGCCGAATAATAGGAAAACACGACGGGCTGATGTATTATACCATGGGTCAGCGGCGCGGACTTGGGATAGGCGGAAAAAACTTTGGCAGCGGCGAAAGCTGGTTCGTCATAGGCAAGGATATGCAAAGAAACCTGCTGATAGTGCAGCAGGGTGAGCACGAAGAGCTGTTTTCTCTTGGATTAAAGGCTGATAAGATAAGCTTTATATCAGGCGCTTCGCCGGCAAAGAGCTTTGAATGCACGGCAAAATTCAGATACAGGCAAAGCGATCAGGCCGTGCGGGTGACAATGCACGCGGAAGGCTGCACCGTTGATTTTGAAAAACCGCAAAGAGCCGTAACGCCCGGACAGTGGGTGGTGTTTTATGATGGAGAGATATGTCTTGGCGGCGGCCCTATAGATGAAGTAAGGCCAATGAAGCCGATCAGGCTTGCGTGAGCAGCATGTTGAACAGCGGCTCGTAAAATGAAGCGTCTCCGCTGGTTTGAAAGATTACGCTCCCGTTTCCCGAGCTTTTGAGTAGCCCTCTTTCTTCTAATATATGACGAAGCTGCCTCGCTGTAGCCAGATTGCCGTCAAAAAGACATGCTTCTCCGCTGAAATGCATTTTTGCATAACGGGCAAAGGCTTCCTTGATAAATATGTAATGCGTGCAACCGAGCACGATGCCGTCGATCTTCATTCCCTCATAATCTTTAAAATATTCGGCAAACAAATCATCGAAGGCGTCGCTTGCGAAAACTCCGGTTTCTATTCTATCCACCAAACCCTGACACGGTACGTTGATAACGCGCCCGGGATCGGGCATACGCGCCTGAAGCGCGCGGTAGCGGGCAAGGCGGGTCGTGGCAAGCGTGGCGGCCATGAGTATCTTTCCGTCTCCCGGGGTCTCACAGGCCGGCTTTATCGCAGGCTCAATGCTGATAACAGGGATATCAAGCTCCGCGCGTATTCTGTTAACGCATGTGGCCGTAGCCGTGTTGCAGGCGATAAGGATTATCTTCGCGCCCTGCTTTTGCAGAATATGAGCACAGTTGAAGGTCAGCGAGGTGATCTCCTCTTCGCTCTTATCGCCATAAGGGGCGTTGCCGTTATCTCCATAATAAATGAAAGTTTCGCCCGGCATAAGACGGATAGCTTCGCGCAGAACGCTGGCGCCGCCCAGACCGGAATCAAATACGCCAATAGGACGATTTGACATAGAAAAGCCTCCAAAACCCTTGATTGATACTGTATTGAATTATAGCCGAATAAACATAAAAGAGCAAATTTCACTTTTTTCAAAAAAAATCGAAAAAGTTGTTGACAAGCAGATTAAAGTTTGCTATTCTATACAAGCTGCTTCGAACGAAACAGACGAAACAAAAGCGAAGCGAGCGTAGCACCTTGAAAACTATATAGTGCATCAAAGAGAAAAAAGAAACGCAATGTAATTTGAGACAACCGGCGGTCACCTGGAAGGGTGACACAACGGTAAGATGAGAGATCATCGGCCAGATAAAGTAAATGAGCAGACGAAAGTCTGATCAGGATTTGAACTCAAGAGTTTGATCCTGGCTCAGGACGAACGCTGGCGGCGTGCCTAACACATGCAAGTCGAACGGAGATTATAGAAGGAAGTTTTCGGATGGAATTTTATAATTTTAGTGGCGAACGGGTGAGTAACGCGTGAACAACCTGCCTTAGAGTGGGGGATAACAGCTGGAAACAACTGCTAATACCGCATGAGACCACGACCCGGCATCGGGATGAGGTCAAAGATTTATCGCTTTAAGAGGGGTTCGCGTCCCATTAGGTAGTTGGTGAGATAACAGCCCACCAAGCCG
>CAYPAH010000034.1:0-12183 GCA_964408655.1 uncultured Oscillospiraceae bacterium
GGCAATGCAGCCAACGCCGATCACCTCGGCGCCCATCCTTTCAAGCAGCTCCACGGTCTCCATCGTGGACTTTCCGGTGGTCACCACATCCTCGCTTATAAGAATGCGATCCCCCTTCCCCACGCTGAAGCCGCGCCTAAGCTGCATTTCTCCGTCCTTGCGCTCGGTAAATATGCTCTCTACCCCAAGCTGTCTCGCCAGCTCGTATGAAACGATTATTCCGCCCATGGCGGGTCCGCACACTTTTGTTATGCCCAAGTCCTTTACCTGTTCAAAAACGCGGGAGAGGACTTTTTCGGCCTTCTCGGGATATCTTAGCAGCTTGGCGCACTGGCAGTAGCCTCCGCTGTGTCGTCCCGACGAAAGAAGAAAGTGCCCCTCGAGAAAAGCCTCGCTTTCGCGCAATATCTCCAGTACCTCAGATTCGTTCATGTTTTTTCCCTCCGATCAAATGATTCCGCGTATCTCGCTGATGTTGTCAATGTCGTTTTCCTTGCAGTATTGCTCGAGCCCGTCGGCGATCTCGCTGAAAATGCGATGGTTTCCGAAGAGCGCGCTGCCTACCTGCACGGCCGAAGCGCCCACCATCATAAAGCTGAGCGCGTCCTTATATGATTGTATGCCGCCCATGCCCACCACCGGAATATTCACCGAGCGGCATACCTGATGCACCATTCTAAGCGCAAGCGGCATTATGGCCGGTCCCGAAAGACCCGCGTATACATTGTCAAAAACGGGTCTTCTTCTCTCGATATCAACGGCCATCGCGGGAATGGTGTTTATAAGCGAGATAGCGTCGGCTCCCGCCTCTTCGCAGGCCTGCGCCACGCCCACAAGATCCACAGCCGCCGGAGTAAGCTTGACCATCAGCGGAAAATGCGTTATCTCCTTCACTTTTTTTGTGATGAAGGCCGCCGTCTCGGGATATACGCCAAGCGCCATGCCGCCCGCCTTTACATTGGGGCATGAAATGTTGAGCTCGAGAATATCTATATCCGCCTCGTTAAGCAGCTTTGCGCCTATCGTGTATTCCTGCTCGGTCTCCCCGCCCAGATTGCATATAACGGCCGGCCCCAGCATTCGCATAAAGGCCGCCTCACGGTCTATAAAAGCCTCCACGCCCGGATTTTCAAGCCCTATGCTGTTCATCATGCCCGCCGGAGTTTCCCAAACGCGAATGCCTCCGTTGCCGCTGCTGCCGCGCAGGGTCAATCCCTTGCCCGATATGCCGCCTATGCGCGATACGTCGATAAAATTGGCGTATTCACGCCCAAAGCCGAAGGTGCCGCTGGCCGCTATCAGGGGAGTGTTCATCTCTATTCCGCAAAGCTCTATCTCAAGACGGCTGGACATAATATACCTCCTTCGCGTCAAACACGGGGCCATCCTTGCAAACGCGCTTGTTGCCGCTGCGCGTGGGTATCGTGCAGCCAAGGCAGGCTCCCACGCCGCAGGCCATGCGGCTTTCTAAAGAAACAAAGCAGCGCGCTCCGCTTTCGCTGAGCTTTTCCGTAAGCGCCTCCATCATCGCCTGCGGTCCACAGGCATAATATACGCTCTCCGGCGAAACGGGCACATCGTCGGTTATCAGCCCGCCCATGTTCACCTTAAGCTCGTCCGAAGCCTTTTCAAATTCCTCGCGAAGAAATACCGGCTCAGAGCTGTAGCCCAGATAGGCTCTCACTCTCGCGCCGCAGGCCTTGAGCGTTTTGCACATATAAAGCAGCGGCGCTATGCCCATGCCCCCCCCAACGAGTATAGCGTCGGCGTCGAGATAGGGAAAGCTGCTGCCCAGAGGACCCAGCGCGT
The DNA here is from genome assembly GCA_964408655.1 of uncultured Oscillospiraceae bacterium. Lineage (GTDB taxonomy): Bacteria > Bacillota > Clostridia > Christensenellales > CAG-138 > JAQVRG01. Next base: position 1,810 of record CAYPAH010000034.1, read on the forward strand.
CCATTTGGTCGCCCGGACGCATTTTCGCAAGGGTCTGCGTTCCCCGCCCCTTCGTGCGGTAGCATATGCGCGTTTCTTTATCGTTCGCGTCCATAATGCTGAGCGGCCTTGGCAAAAGCGGGTCGCAGCTCTCGCCGTGGGCGCGAAACATGAAAAACTGTCCGGGTTCTCCGCGCTCCAGACCCGTTAGCGTCATTATGTAAATATCCTCCGCGATCCTAACGTTGCTTTTTATCAGAGCCATCCGAGAATATCCTCCTTCATGCCGGCGGCCGCGGCGCGCACATAGTCCGCAAAGTCCTCGTCCTCTGTCTTATCCTTATGCGCCGTGAGAATGGCGCGCGAGGAATTCACTACGCCGCAAACCCCGTTTTTAAAGAATTCCGCTATGTCCTTGCCCGTGCCGCCCTGAGCGCCGTAGCCGGGTATCAAAAAGAAGCATTTCGGCATTGCCGCGTGTATTGCCGCAAACTCCGCGGGATATGTGCAGCCCGCCACCGCGCCTATGCTTGAAAATCCGCTTCCCCCCATAAAGGCTTCGCCCCATTCACTCACCTTTTTGGCCATTCTCAGATATACGGGCTCTCCGTTTTCCGTTTTCAGATCCTGAAGGTCAACGCCGCTCGGGTTGCTGGTTTTAACAAGTATGAAAAGCCCCTTCTCGCTGCCGCTGATGTAATCATAATAAGGCGATATCGCATCCTCGCCCATATAGGCGTTCACCGTGATGATATCGGCCTCAAAATCGCCGCTGAAATGCGCCTTTGCATACATCGAGGCGGTGGAGGATATGTCGCCGCGCTTCACGTCCGCAATTACCACGCAGCCCTTTTCTCTTATATAGCTCAGGGTCTGCGCATAGCACTTCAAGCCCTCGAGCCCCAACGCCTCGTAACAGGCGATCTGTATTTTATAGCAGCCCGCCGAATCGATCGTGGCGTCCACCACACGGCGGTTAAATTCGAATATTTTCTCGCCCGCGCTCCCTTTTCCCTCCGCTATGCATTCCGGAAGGAAGGAAAAACGGGTGTCCAGTCCCACGCAAACGGGTCCCTTTTTCTTTACGTCGTCATATAGTCTGTCGATTATCATTTTTTCTTCGTCCTCTCTCTTTCTGGATTAACGCACTTTCGTATCTCGCCTTAACAAAACCGTCGTTCGCCGTCGATTTTTGCCGTTTCTTTCATTTGTTTCGATATTTTCAGTTTTTTATTTACTGTTCTCCGCTTCATAGACTATTTCTCCGCGCAAAATGCTGAGCATCGTTTTTCCCTTCACCACGCGCCCCGTAAAGGGGGTGTTGTGCGAGCGTGATAGCATTTTCCCAGGCATTATGCGGCTTTTCAGGCTCGTGTCAACCGCGATAATGTCGGCCGCGCGGCCGATTTCCAATGTTCGCTCTTCAAGGCCAAGCAGCCTTGCCGGATTATACGAGCTCATCTCGCACAGCCTTTGAAGCGCTATGCTGTTTTCTTCAAATACCCTCAGCCATATTTGCAGCGCGTAATCGATATTCGATATCCCCGCCATGCCCGCGCGTTTATCTTCAACCGTGTGGGGCGCATGGTCGGTGGAAAGGCAGTCTATCGTGCCGTCCCGAACGCCCTCAATAAGCGCCTTTACGTCGTCCTTCGTTCTAAGCGGCGGATTCACCTTATAATTGGAATCATAGCCGAAAAGATGATGCGGCGTTACCTCGCAGCTTATCGTCAGCCCCTCGTCCTTGGCCTTTCGTATAAGCTCCAGAGTTTCGCGGGTGCTTATGTGGCCAACGTGCAGCCTGCCGCCCGTTTCACGCAGCAAACGTATATCCCGCGCCACGGTCTCGCGCTCCGGCTGGCAGTGAGTGCTTATGATAAAGCCGTATTTTTCCGAAGCAAGCAGCAGCTCGCGCATAAATTCTTCGGATAATATCGTTTTTCCGTCGTTTGAAATGACGTTCGTGGCCTTTGAAAGCGCCGCCCAGTCCGTCGGCGTTTCGTCGCCAAGCGTGTCTCCCGCCGCAGCGGCCTGTATAAGCGTGCAAAGCCCCAAAGCGCGGCTTTTGCGCAGATTTTCCATCACCTGCTCCGGCGTTCTTATAATGGGATTGGTGTTCGCCATAGCGACCAGAGTTCCAAATCCGCCCGCTACGGCGGCGCGCATACCCGTTTCCATAGTTTCCTTCTTGGGATATCCCGGGTCGCGCAGGTGGGTGTGCATGTCTATCAAAGCGGGCATAAGCGTAAGCCCGCCAAGGTCTATGCTTTTATCGCAGGCGCAGGGAGCGCATATCCTCCCCTCTGAAATATAAAGCTCCGTATTCGGCCGCACGCCCGAAGCATCCAGCAGCCTTGCGTTGAAAAGGCGCAGGCTCACAGCTTGGTCCTCGATTCGCAGAATTCGCAGGCATATTCCTTGCTTTCGGGATCTACCAGCGTAAAGCCCACGTTTTCGATATGCTCCTGACTGCTTATGCAGCGGGGATTTTTGCAGCTCAATATGCCCTTTACCTTTTCAGGCAGGCTTAGTCTGACCTTTTTTACGACCTCGCCGCCCTCAACATATGTCAAGGTCGCCGTCGGGTCGATAAGTCCCAGAACGTCAAGGTCAAGCTCCATATCCGTTTCTATTTTTATAAGATCCTTTTTTCCAAGCTTTTTGCTTGGCACGTTGCGCATCAAAACCACCGAATCCTCAAGCTTGTCAAGCCCAAGCTGGCGGAATATCTTATAGCCCTGCCCCCGCGCGATATGGTCTATCACTATGCCGCGCTGAAGCTTGGAAACGCTCATCATTTCGTTTGAGACCTTAATCATTTCCCGCTCGCCTCCTTATCCTCAAGCCCGAGAAGCGCCAGTATCAGCGCCATTCTTATATACATTCCGAATTTCACCTGCTGAAAATAAACGGCTCTCGGGTCGGAATCGACCTCCGTTGCTATCTCGTTCACGCGCGGAAGAGGATGCATAACGAGCATATCCGGCTTCGCGATAGCCATTTTTTCTTTTGTCAGTATGAAGAAATCCTTTAATCTTAAGTATTCTTCCTCGCTTACGAAGCGTTCTCTCTGCACCCTTGACATATAAAGAATGTCAAGCGACGGTATGGCGGCTTCCAAATCCTCGGTTTCGCAGAAGGAGTGCCCGCTTTTTTCAACGATATCCTTGACATACTGCGGCATTCTGAGCTCTTTGGGCGAAATAAACACGAATTTCACCTCTTTACACCTTGAAAGGCAGCTCACCAGCGAGTGTATCGTGCGGCCGAACATAAGATCTCCGCAAAGGCCGATGGTCAAGCCCTCAAGCCTGCCCTTCAAATGGCGTATCGTCAAAAGATCAGTAAGCGTCTGCGTCGGGTGCATATGCCCGCCGTCGCCCGCGTTTATCACGGGACAATCGGTATATTGGCTCATAAGCTTTGCCGTGCCCTCCTTGGGATGTCGCACGACGATAAGATCCGCGTACTGCGAGACGGTTTTCGCGCTGTCGGCCACCGTTTCGCCCTTGGCCGTGCTTGAGGTAGTAGGATCGGAAAAGCCTATCACGCTGCCCCCAAGCCGCAGCATAGCGGCGTCAAAAGAGAATTTGGTTCTGGTAGACGGCTCGTAAAACAGGCTTGCGAGCAGCTTTCCCTTACATTTTTCCGCATAATCGTCCGGCGAGGCGATTATCCTGTCCGCCAGGCCAAGCAGCTCGCCGATCTCCTCCATGGAAAAATCGGAGGGCGCTATCAGGTTTCTGCCTTTAAGCATATATATGCCTCCTCACAAAATTTTTAAAAAAAACGCCAAGGGGCAAAACCGCCCTTGGCATTTTTATTGAAACACATCTTTGATCCGTTTATGGAACATTCGTTTTACACAACCCCTCTTATTTCCTATATGATAACTCAGCGCACACAAACTGTCAAGATACGCGGATTTTGTAAGACGCACTACATTAAGCCCGCCTATCAAGAGCATGTTTTTTGGCATATATCGTGAAACGCCCAAATTCGCGTTTTAAGCGGTTTTTTGCCCTTTTAGACCATTATTACCTTTTTATTCCAAAAACAGCCCGTTTTTTTGCCTGCTTTTCGTCCTGACGCGGATATATCGCCACGCAAGGTAATGAGCTTGCGCATGGCCTCCTTTTTTCTTCTCCGGATGTCTGTAGTACGGCTCTGTCTATCACATACACACATTCGTATATGCATAACATATGCTCATTGTGTTTATAATAAACACATTGCTCTTTGTAATGGCGTATGTTTATTCTGTATCTGTATCTGTTCATGTTTGCTTATGAAGCATATGCCTGCTCCTTCATCCTTTAATATACACAGATATCATACAGATATGTGCATCCGTCCTGTGTATTCATTCATCCCTGTCAGAGTACAATTAATGTGTATACGATATGCGCATATGTTATATGTATATTTTATGTGTATGGCTGGCAAAAACTCCATTTCTATTGCCGATCCTATGTGCATGTTTTTTGTGCATGAGCATGTTTGTTGTGTATGTATTTTTCCCTCCCTTTGATAACGAATCTAATTCTGACCATATCTGTATGCGCATGTATGTATATGTTTTAATGAATGATCTTACGCCAGCGCGACTTATTCAATCCATACACATGTGTTCATGTGTATTATCTATATTCGCTTTCTTTTTTGTGTCCAATTTATGCACATACACATTATGTATGTATAGCCTATTTAAAAGAAAATCCTGTTCATTTTTCTTCTCAAATATGTGTATGTTTAGTATGTATATGTTTGTCGAGCCGGTATGGAGAGGTCGGCTGTTTCATGCAGCGCACGCTCCCTCTTTTTGTTTATATAATATGTGTATGTGCATTGTTTATGCGTATCTCGTTTTTGCTTATTTATCTGGGTTTTTCTCGCTTTATGATACAATGGGGCGCTCTTGCTTATTCATTTCACCTGTTCGCATCTATATACACATACACATATATGCGTGCGTGCTTTTCTTCTGTCGCTGCTTCTACAAACGCTCTTATATGTATGTTTTTATCTGTATGCCCATGTTTATCCTTTTGCTGCGTGTAGCTATATTATGTATGCGCATGTGTGTATGTTGCGCTGTGTGTCTGTATTTTGCCATATGTATGTTGTTGTTTATGTGTATACTTTTATGTATGTTTACGTTGTCATGTGTCTGTGTTATTGTGTATGCCTTGTTGTGCATATGTGTTACGCATTCGTATCTGTTGTGTGTTGTTTATATACGTTTGTGTTGGTGCAGTGTTTATACTCATGCTCATATGCGTCTGTGTTGTTTGTGTTTTGCATGTTTATTGTTTATGTATATTACGTCTGTGCTATGCGCATACATGTGTTTATTGTTTATGCTCATTATATATACATTTATGCATATTAGTACTTGCGTATGTGTTTTTCGTATGTTATTATGTATATGTTGACAGCAGATGTGTTTGTGTATGCGGATCATGTATGAATATGTCGCTCGTACTTTTTTTGAAAGCTGTGCATATACACAAACATATGCGCATATACATGGATTAAGGAGCTTTATTACATGAAACAATGCTATGCTATAATCAATCAAAAGGGCGGCGTAGGCAAAAGCACCACGGCTCATGCCCTTGGCTGCGCCCTTTTTCGCCGCGGCTACCGCGTTCTTTTCGTTGATCTTGACTCTCAGAGCAACCTGAGCTTTTCTCTAAAGGTGGCGGGGGAGACCCCGACCTCAATGGATGTTCTCGCGCAGGAGGTCAATGTGCGCGACGCCATTCGCAAATGCAGCGATGGCGACGTTATCCCCGCGGGTCTGAGCCTGGCTCTGGCCGAGCAGAACATGTCCGGCGTCGGCACGGAATATCGCCTTCACGAAGCGTTTGAGCAGATCAAGGACGATTATGATTATATCGTTATCGATACGCCGCCGGCGCTCGGCATTCTCACAGTTAACGCGCTGACCGCCTGCACCCGTGCCGTTATACCCGCCCAGGCGGATATTTACAGCTTTCAGGGCATCAGCCAGCTATACAAGACCATGACGACCGTAAAACGCTATTGTAACCCAAATTTGGAAGTCTCAGGCATACTTCTCACGCGCTACTCGCCGCGCGCCATTCTTTCACGCGACGTGGCGGACATGCTCTCTAAGACCGCGGAGCAGATAAACACCAAGCTTTTCGACGCCACGATACGTGAAGCCGTGTCTGTAAGAGAAGCCCAGGCTAACCAGATGGATATTTACGAATATAACTCAAAAAGCAATGTTTCTCAGGATTATGAAGCCTTTACAGACGAACTTTTGAGAGGAGAATAAAACAATGGCAGTCAAAAGCAAAAGCTATCTTAACAATCCGGCACTGCAATTCATTTCCACAGCGCTTGTAGACGAGGCCGCAGCCGCCGAAGAACCGGTGAGGGAGGCCGCTCCCGCGCCCGTTCAAAGCGCCCCCGCAGCCCCCGTTGCAGCTCCTCAGAGCGTGCAAACCGCCGCCGCTCCCGCAGCGGCTCCACAGGAAAAGTTCATCGTTCCCATGAAGCCCGTATATGTAGAGGTGCGCAGCAAGAGATTCAACGCTCTAATGCAGCCCAGCCTTTATAATAACCTTTCAAAGCTGGCTTCACTGAACGGCGTGAGCGTAAACGAGCTTATGCACAGGGTTCTTGAAAAATATGTTGAGGATAATCTTCCCGAATAAGCTTTTGCGGCTTTCTTAAATGAAAAGCCCCGCGCTGCCGTGAAAATCCTCCATAGCGCAGGATACCGCCGCATTATAAAGGCATGTCGTAAGATAAGATAGCATATTGCCGATCTTATCGCTGCTTCTGTTTTTGATATTGCTCAAAACATATTCTATATGGTGCGGCCTCAGCTCTTTGAATACCGCCGCGACCTGCCTGATATCATAGCTTCTGCCGTTCATTCTGATCTGGCCTTCCCGCGCCGCATAAATATCGGCCATGAGCATGACTAAAGATGATATGGTATCACGGCCGTATTCCTCCGAAAGCACGTCGGCTTCTATCTGTAAAGCGGCTTCACGCCTGCAATTATCATAAAAAGCGCGCTGCGCAAAGAAATCATCCGTCCGTCGATCTGTTATTTGATCGATATGACGGATATTTATTTGTGTGGTATTTATAGTCTTGTTATTCATAAATGAGGTCGCGATTTCGGGCATCTCGGCTTCGGGCGTTTCATCTTCGGCGGTTTCAAAAACAAGGGGTGTAGCGGAAGGCTCCGCAGTATCATTTTCGACCTGTTCACGCCTTAAAGATGAACGGGTTTCCTTTTGAGAAAACATAGAAGACGCGGGAGAAAAGCAGTCTTTTTCCGCAGTATCGTTTTGAAGCTGCTGCGCATCATTTTCCGCGGTATCAAATCGAGGCTCTTGAGCATTGTTTTCCGTAGTATCGTTTTGAAGCTCTTGCTTTTCAAAGAGAAGTATATATGCCATACCCGCGAAGGCGCCGTTATGAAGGCGCTCGCGCTTTATGTAGCCATTCTCGATAAGCTCGTTCATCGCGTGCTGAACGCGAGCCTTCTTCATCAGCTTTTCCTGCAAAAGAGAGGCGGAGGGGTTCGCGCTTCGCTCGCCGCAGGTGCTGGCATTGGCGTAAACGCAGAGGAAAATATAGGCGGCCTTGGCTTCAACGGAAAGCTTTTCATCAAAAAGCGGCATACGGGGAACAAGCCCGAAGCCGCCGGAGAATATGCCTTCTTGTATCGCGGCCAGCGCAGTTAGCGGCTCGGCCTGCTCTAAAAGCTCGTTTTCAGCGGAGGAACGGGGGGATTTCACTATGAGAAAACGGGTGTTTTCAAAAAACTGTTTACCATCCTTGCGCCTTTGCTGCGAAAAGACTATATAACCCTGATCGATAAGCGTTCGCCTGTGCTTGATAAAGCGGGTGTGGCTCATATGCATCGAACGCAATATGATTTCTTCACGCGGGGAGGGCTGAAAGCCGCCGTTGTTGCCGCTCATCACGCAATAATATGCGTAAAGAGCCTTGGCTTCGGGAGAAAGACTGCTCTCGAGCATAACGGCCTTGGGCACTACGCCGTAGCCGCGGGCAAATACGCCCTCGAGCTTTTTCGCGCCGCTGCGGGCTGTTTCGCTCATAAAAGCAGTCCTCCTTTCTTGACGATGTGGTGTAAAATGCTTATAATAGAAACATAGACGAGACAACAAAACGACTTGCCCTTGCCGGGGCAGCTCGCGTCGCTCAGTCTTAAAAGCTCATTTTTCACCGTGCCGGAGATATTGCCGTATCTTCGGCACACATTTATCTTATCAGCAAAGATATATCTTTTCAATATACCCGGGGGAGGCTCGAAAACAGGGCGGGATTCAAAGTTCGTTTTTCTTGTTTTTTCCATTGAACGATCTGGTAAAACTTTCAAAAAATGCAGTAAATCAAGCATTTTTGAAAAATACGGTATGCACTTATTGGAGGTATGCACTTGTTGCTCCTTTGTTTGATGGTATGCGTTTTATGGGGGCAGGGTATGCGCTTATTGGAGGTCGGGTATGCACTTTTTGGGGCTAGGGTATGCGCATTTTGCAGGCAAAAGGCCGCACTGCATCTTGTAGCTGAGCCTTGGACGAACCACTATAGAGCGTTTTGAGCGCGGGTTTCGGCCGAGTGTACGCCGCAGGGGCGGAGCCACAGGCGGGGGCTTTTCGAGCAAGGTATGCACTTTATGGCCGGACGAAAGCGGCAAGGTATGCACTTTATGGGGGATGTAAAGCCAAGGTATGCACTTTATGGGCTTGCCCATATGCGCAAAAATCCCAAAAATAAAGGTATTTCCGGCGATAGCATCGGCCGAACGGCCGAATATTTTGACGCGATTTTGAGCGAAAACAGGCTCTTCGTGGCGAGATCCGTAAAATGAAGATATTTCCCGAACAAAAACGGTATTTCCCGAGCCGTTTCGGCAATTCCCCGTGATTTTCACGAGAGCCGTAAAAGGCGGCGCAGGAGGGGACAGAGAAGGCGGTCTCAACGCTTTAAAGAGCGCAGTCGGGAGGCCATTTTCCGACCCCCATTATCCGCATACCAAGCAAGGTAGGGAAGAGGAATGCGGATAAATAAAACGTCTGTTCTGATAATATAACATAAATCAAGATTTTCGTGGGGACAATAATGGTACTCTGAGGAATATATTCATAGAAAAATCGAAGCATAAAACGAAGAACTTTTTCTGAAAAAAGGCAGGAGCAAATTATGAGGCGACAATCAAAAAACATAGCAAAACAGGTGAAAAATTGAATCGGTCGAGCGGCTGAAAATAAAAGGCGCTTCGGAAATCATCTTTCCGAAGCGCTTAAAATGGGTCAAAAAAGGGATCGTAGGCGGAGCTTTGAGCTAAGATAAGCCGAAAGCCTTTATGCCTTATATTCCTCCACAAGCGCGGAGAAGAGCTTTCTTACGGAGGCGGTCAGCTTCTCCGCTTCGCTTTCGTTTGCGGCCTTGACGGAATAATAGATCTTTAGCTTAGGCTCGGTGCCCGAGGGGCGCACGACGACGGAGATATCGCCTTCGTAGGAGAAGCGGAGCACATTTGATGCGGGAAGGCCGGTAGATTCGACCGCGCCGCCGTCATTCACTATGCACTGAGCCTGAAAATCCGTGCGGGAAAGAAGCCTGCGCCTTGGAAGGGCGGGCGGGTTTTCGCGCAGCTTTTCCATTATGCGCTTCATCGCCTCAAAGCCGGAAGCGCCCTCAAAGGCAAAGTTGTCGAGCGCGTTCGCAAAGTAGCCGTAGCGCTTATAAAGCTCGGAAAGAACGTCTAAAAGGGACTTGCCCTTTTGCTTATAAAAGGCGAACATCTCAGCCGTTAAAAGAGAGGCGTTCACGGCGTCCTTATCGCGGACATAGCTGCCGGAGAGATAACCGTAGCTCTCTTCAAAGCCGAAGATATAGCGCTCGGGATGGCATTCCTTTTCAAGAAGGGCGATCTGCTCGCCTATGAACTTAAAGCCCGTGAGCACGTCGATAAGCTTAACTCCGTAATGAGCGGCGACCTTTGCGGCCATTTCGGTAGTCACTATGGTTTTAACGGCAACGGGATCCATTGGCATAGTCCCCGTGGATAAGCGCTCGGAGCAGATATAATCAAGAAGCAAAACGCCCACCTGATTGCCGGAAAGCAGCTTAAAATCATCGCCGTCGCGAACCGCTATGCCCATGCGGTCGCAATCGGGATCGGTGGCGATAAGAAGGTCGCTGCCATTAAGTCTGGCGGTTTTCAAGCCCTCTTCCAAAGCCTCGCGAAATTCGGGATTTGGATAGGGGCAGGTGGGAAAATTGCCGTCCGGCTCGGATTGAGAGGCGACAAGAGAAACATTTGTGAAGCCGTTGCGGGAAAGCGCCGTGGTAACGCATTTGCGGCCTGCG
>CAYPAH010000034.1:12193-16272 GCA_964408655.1 uncultured Oscillospiraceae bacterium
GCCGTGAAGGGGAGTATAGCTGATGGCTACGCTTTTATCTACAGTTGAAAGATGTATTCCCTGCGCGCTGACGGCCGAGATGAAGGCGTCGAAAAGCTCTTCTTTTATATAGGATATCATGCCGCTTTTGAGCCCCTCTTCAAAGGGGATCTCCTTAACGCCGGCAAAGAGATCGAGCGACTCTATCTCGTGAAGAACGCGATCCGCCGCTTCAAGCGTCATTTGGCAGCCGTCGCCGCCATAGACCTTATAACCGTTATACTTGGCGGTCACCATCACGCCGCCGGAGGCCTTCAGCTCGCGCACGGCGAAGGAGAGGGCGGGGGTGGGCATGAGCTCCGGCCAGATATGCACCTTTATGCCGTTGGCCGCGAAAACGCCGGCGGCCGTACGCGCAAAAAGCCCGGAATTTATGCGGCTGTCATAGCTGATGCAGACGGAGGGCTCTTTGAAATGCTTGATGAGGTCGTTCGCAAAGCCCTGAGTGGCTTTGGCGACGGTGCATACGTTCATGCGGTTCGTGCCCGCGCCGATAACTCCGCGCAGGCCGCCCGTGCCAAACTCAAGCTCGCGGTAAAAGCGGTCGTTTATTTCAGCGTCGTTTCCCGCTACGGCTTTAAGCTCGCCAATAAGGGCGGGATCGGGCAGTGAAGCGTTCAGCCATCTTTGATATTCCCTGGCTATTTCCTGCTGAGTATACATTTGTTGCAGCCCCCTTTTTCAGATGCAGATTTCAAGAAGAGCTATCGCGCGGCTTCCGTCGCGTTTGCTCTCAAAGCTTTTGATATAGTCGAGACGGAGCCATTCGCCCAGCAGCGCTTCGGTGTGGCTGCGGATCTTTTTATATTTATCCTTTAAATTTTTGTGCGTTTCCTGACTTACGCCGCAAACGCTGTATATATCCTTATAGGCCAGGGTGAAGCAGCCGCTTCTGTGGCGGCGGCGGTAGTTTTCTATCTGCCGCAGGAGATATTCTCTTAAAACAATAACGTCCTCGGTAGAGCGAACGCCGCCCTTGGTCTGCAAAAGATGTATGGGCACGGAGATAACCTGACCGACCGTTTCGGCATATTCGTAAAGTATGGGCTTTCGCAGTATCTTATACGCCGTTTGCTCAAAGCCGTTGTTTTTAACGGTTATTTTATCGGCCACGAGCAGATTGCCCTCGTAGGTGGTCTTAAAATCCTTGCCCGGCTCGCCGTATGTGCGCATATATTGCTCTGCTTCCTCGGTAAAATCGATGGCGAGCTGGCTCTTGCGGTTTTTCTCTATGCTCTTTGATACCTTTGAAAGCGTAGAGGGGTTGACGTATTCCGAATCGGTAAGGCCGTTCATGGCTCTATATACCATGGCGGGGGTTATGATGTTGTTTTCAGCTTCATATAAAGTGATAACGCCGCTGTATACAGCGCTGTCATACGGGGTATATTTCTGCCTTGCGGAGGTTATCACGGCTTTATCGTCGCCAAAGGTGAGTATGGCCTTGGTGAGCGCCGGCTTTCCCGCGCCGCGCTTTGCGCTTGACACCACCATATCCATTTCTCCGCCCTCGGTGCGGCTTTTTGCCAGCTTGTCCGAAAGGCGCGTGTTTGCCATGACGTATTCTGTGGGAAGTATGCTGATGATGCTCTCAAGATCCATCGGCGCAAGGCGGGAGTTGGTGTCAAAACGGCGGGGAAAGGCGCCCGCTATGAAATCCCGCAAAAGGGACTCGTCCACATCCGGCATGTCGTCTTCATTAAGGCCGAAATGCTTGCGCGCGTCGGTGCAGAGAGCCTGGATTATCCACGCAGGATGATCGCCCGAAAAGCTGACGTGCGCGCGTTTTTCAGGGGGCATTTCCTTGGCGAACTCATAGGGCTTTTCAATAGGGGTGTTGCCGTCGTAAAGCAGAGCCGGCGCAAGGGCGAGCCTTTCGCCGAGAGAATCGCACTGCTCATCGTTAAGAACGCCTATAACGCTGTTGCCAAGCGCCTCGCAGGCAGGCAGAATAGCCTCGTCCATCTTTGACATGGCAAAGGAGAGGCGAAGAAAATCGGAATAGCTTTTTTGAAGCTCTGCGCGTGTGTTTTGCATGGCGAAATTATAACATGAAAAAGCTCTCCTTTGCAATTACCGCACCGGGGCAAAGTCATGGGCAAATATGCCAGCATTTCAACGGAGCGGCAAGAAAAAGGGAAGAAGTGCGCGTTTTTGAAGCGCGATGAAAAGAAATGTCGCCAGAGATGAACGGCATAAAAATATTTCTCATATAAAGAAAAGATGCGAGGACGGGAAGGCTACGCCTTGCGCTTCGTTTCCGAGTCTGTTATTATAGTTTATAATATATATTAATTTACCGAATTTAGTCTCAAATGGAGGAATTTGTGCAACAGACCTTACTTATAACAGGTCGTAATATGGAATTCGTTTACACGGTGATAGAACATATCCCGGTAGATTTCTATATCACATATTGTCCTCTTTCGCCGCAGAGAATAATGAAGGCAGTTCAAAGGCTCAATGCAAAGGTGCTGGTTATCTGCCTTGATTTTGAGACGCCCGAAACTATGGATATTTACCGCGTTATGCGCGATTGGGAGATATTCAAGCAGGTCAAGCTGATAGTGATAGGCAAAGTGGACGACTGCAAAAAATTCGACGAGCAGATAGGCGATTGCGGCGCTTCGACATATTCGCGCCCGCTCAAGGTAGAAAGATTTCTCGCGGAGCTGGATGATTATATAAAGACCAACCGCGAACAAAACATTTTTGAAGAAGAAGAAGCGTGGCTGAACGACTTTGTGCCCGATGGCGACGCGGACAGGCTTCAACTGAAAAAAGACGTTATCGCCGCCGAGGCAAGGGAGCAGCTTCGTCAGGAGGTGCTTCAGGGCAGGGTGCTTGTGATAGACGACGATCCCAAGATGCTCTCCACCATAAAAAAATATCTTGAGAATCTTTTTGAGGTCGTGCTGGTGCCAAACGGGAATCTGGCGAAGAAATATTTCAAAAGCGGCAACACCGTAGATCTCATTCTGCTCGACTATGTGCTTAAATTCGAGGACGGACCCACGCTTTACAGGCATTTCAAGCTTCAGCCCGACACGAGGGACATTCCTATAGTTTTTCTTACGGGAGTAACGGATAAGGATAAGGTATTGAATATCATCAAGCTTCAGCCGCAGGGCTATCTGGTCAAGCCGGTAAAGCGCGGCGAGCTGATAGCGCGCATAATAAAGACGATGGGCGCGGCCAAGGATAAAGAAGAAGAGGAGACGACATGAGCGCAGAGCGTGAAAATCCTCGCATACCGGGCATAAACTTTGAGCTGGGTCTTGTTTACAGCGAGACGCCGGAAATACTGTTCGCCATGCTCCGTGATTTTCATGCCGACATAGAAAAGCGAAGCAACGCCATACGAAAGGCGCTTCGCGAGGAGGATCTTTCCAGCTACGAGCGCGAAACGCACTCGCTCAAAAGCAGCGCGCGCCTTATCGGGGCGGAGGCGCTTTCGCAAACGGCCGCGGAGCTTGAAAGCTACGCAAAGGACGGCGATCTAAAGAGCATAAGGCTCAGAACGCCGGCGCTGATAGTGCAATACCGCAGTTATATTTCCATTCTTGAGCCATATGCAAAGCCAAAGACGGAAAAGCAGGGCGCAATAGAAAAAGACCAAATGCACGATCTGCTGACGCGCCTTATAATAGCTCTGAACGCTTTCGACCTTTCGGGAGCGCAGGATATAATCGAGATATTCTCTCAAAGCGAGCTTCCCGAGGAAGATAAAGATCAATTTGCCGCGCTTGTGGCGGCGGTGGACGAAGTGGAATACGACGTGGCTGCCGAGATAGCCGAAAAGCTCCGCGGCTGATAATATTATCCGGACAGAGGACGATGCTTGGAGGGCCTGGCTTTGTTTGCCTTATATGTTTCCATGCAGACAATCTCTATTGTTGTGGCGGTCGTGCTTTTGGTCGTCGTCGCTTGCTCGCGCCCTTCTAAAATACAAAGCCGCTGCATCGTTTTGATGAGCGCGTACATCATCTATTCCCTCGCGTTTTATCTTGAGCTGACGAGCTCCGAGGTCTCGGTGCTGG
>CAYPAH010000035.1:0-15464 GCA_964408655.1 uncultured Oscillospiraceae bacterium
CCGGATGTATCGTGGAAAAGGCGGAAAACGGCGAACAGGGCGTAAGGATGTTCGAAAAAAGCGGGATGGGATATTATGATTTTATAATAATGGATATCCGTATGCCCGTTATGGATGGCTTTGAAGCCACAACGGCTATACGAAACATGCAGCGGGAGGACGCGCTTACTGTGCCGATAATAGCGATGAGCGCAAACGCCTTTGAAGAGGATAAGGAAAAATCCAAGATCTCCGGAATGAACGAGCATATTACAAAGCCCGTCAATGTCGAAATACTATATAACACCCTTTGCCGATATTTGAAGGATTAAACGGAGCATAGATATAAATAAAAAAGCTGATCTGCTTTTTATGGGCGGATCAGCTTTTTGTCATACGAGATGATTATATATTGCGCTTTTAGTTTTCTTCTTTAACTGCGGGAGAATCTGCGTTTTTGCGAACGGACTCAATGCCGTTCATGCAACCGCTCTTCTGGGCATATCCCTCGGAGGAAAGAATGATCTCGCCGTTAGTGGCCTTCAGGCGGAAGCGGTACTCTTTTTTATTGTCAAGATATACTTCGAACTTCGGATGCGTTACGCGCTCAAAATCCTTCTCGGTCTGATCTTCGACCTTGGCGACGGGGGCGTTTTTGGTTACGGAGGCGATACCCTTCATGCAGGAATCCATCGAAGTGTAGCACTCGGAATTACCGATTATCTCTCCGTTGCCGGCCTTCAAATTAAAGACGAAACCCTTTGCCGCTTTTTTAGCTACATATTTTCCCATACAAAGCTCCTTTCAATATGTGAGATGAAAATAAAATGACATTATATAAATTATATCAGCAAAATATAAAAAAGCAAAGCCCTATGATTTTTTGTTATCGAGCGCGTCAAGCATGTCGGGCAGCGTGGAATACGGCTTTAAAGCCTCGTTGCTTTCTGCGGCAAGCAGCATGTCCTGTTCTAAGCTTACATGGCTTTGCAGGGGATTTATGCCGAAATAATAATTCTGCTTCGCGTCGGGTCCCTGGCGAAGGAAAAACAGAAAATATCCCTCGGATAAAGCGGGGACGTCAGCTTCGCTGCATGAAAAAGCCTTTAGTGTGGTCGCATCCACAAGATCAGAGGCATAAGCGGGAGAATAAATGAAGGAGATGGTTTCGCCGTATTCGAGATCCCCCTTTATGCTGCCGTATACCTGAACGGGAACTATTGCTGCCGGGCGTGAATGCTCGATTGTCGCGGTGTTGGAATCCTCTCGAAACGAAGTTTCCACAAGAGCCGGAGCGGTCAGGACCCGACCAATGCAAACGGCGTCGGAAGCGTCAACGAGTATAGAAAGCTCGTTGTAATATAAGGTTTCCGAGGGAGCGCTGATAACGCTTTGAAGCTGAGCTATATCATTGCGAAGCTCGCTTAGCGCAAGCGTGTCGTCGTTAAAGCTGGCGGAGTCGATCGCGGGATTCCAAAGTCCGCTCGTAACAGGCTCATATGCGCCGAGTTCATCGTTATATCTGAGATAAACGAGATAATCGTTGCCTGCTTGCATATTGTTGTTGGCGCAGATAAGCTCTTCGCCCGCGGAAGCGCGGCCTGCAAGAATTTCGGAAAGACGAAGCTTAACGCAGCGTGTGCCAAGAGTATCCGGCAAAGCTTCGGTGCAGGCGGCAGTGGCAATAAGCGAGGCGCTGCGATAGGATGAGCGCAGCTCGGATAAAACTATGGACTCTGCGGAAGGGCTGAGCGCTTCATTAGCGCAGCCGCAGCAAAGCAGCGACAGCGCCAGCACGAGAAGCGTTATTTTGATGATTTTGCTCTGCATATCTTTCCTTCAGCCTTCGTTTTTTACATGTCCCGCCGGCCTTCTACGGCCTTTAGCAGCGTCATCTCGTCGATATATTCAAGATCTCCGCCTATGGGTATGCCGTGCGCTATGCGGGTCACACGAACTCCCTTAGGCTTTAAAAGCTTTGATATATATACGGCGGTAGCTTCGCCCTCAACATCTGGATTGGTGGCTAAAAGAACCTCTTTCACATCGTCGCGCTCAACACGGCTCAAAAGCTCTTTTATGGCTATATCGTCGGGGCCTATGCCGTCCATCGGCGAGATCGTGCCATGAAGCACATGGTATTTTCCGTTGAATTCGCGCATCTTTTCCATGGAAAAAACGTCTCGCGCGTCACGAACGACGCATAAAAAATCGGATGTACGCCTTTTATCCGAGCATATCGCGCAGGGGTCGCTTTCCGTATAAGCGCCGCACACGGGACAGTAGTGAATGTTTTCTCTTGCTGTCACTATGGCGTCTGCGAGCTCCTTGGCGTGGCTCGAGGGCATATCGAGGATATGATATGCAAGGCGCTGTGCGCTTTTGCTGCCTATTCCGGGCAGGCGGGAAAGCTGATGGATAAGGCTGTCTATCGCATCCATAGCTTAGAAACCAAGATTCATGCCGCCGGTGATCTTTGACATTTCGGCGCTGGCAGTTTCCTCTGAGTTTCGCAAGGCTTCGTTTACGGCGCTTACGACCAGATCCTGAAGCATTTCCACATCGTCGGGGTCTACGCAGCTCGGGTCTATCTCGATGGATTTAAGCGATTTTGTGCCAATAACGGTGGCCTTTACTACGCCGCCGCCAACGCTGGCCGAAAATTCGCGGGTCTCAAGCTCGGCTTGCAGCTTCGCAAGATCCTGCTGCATCTTCTGTGCCTTGAGCATCATCTGCTGCATGTTTCCGCCGCCCATTCCGGGGAATCCGCCTTTTGCCATGTGTGTCGTCCTCCGTAAGTTTATGTTATTTTATGCCTGTTAATCGGTTATGCGCAGCGCGTCGCCAAAGAGGGCCTTTGCGCGCGACTCGGCCGATTTATCGGCTTCCTCTTTTTTGCTTCCGACCGTAACGCTGACGGGACAGCCTAAAAGAGCTGAGATAGTGTCAATGGATTTTTTCACCGCGTCGGCATATACCTCCGCGCTGAAGCAAAGCGTTATACCTTCGCCGCTAAGCCGGGGAACGGCGTTTTTCGCCATTCCAAACAGAAGCAGATCGCTGCTTTTCAATGCGTTCAGCGCCGCCTGCCAGCGTGCTTCTATAGAAGAAGTCTCCGCGCTTTGTTGAGTAGCTGCGGGGCTTGCCAAAACTTGAGCTTGCGATGGCGAGGCAGAAGGTTTTTTCCTCGCCGGCTTGGCCTGCAGCAACTCGCCAGCTTCCCACGGAGGAGTTTCAGCGGCCTCGTCGGGGAGCTTTGGCTGAGGGACGGGCTGCGCGAGTGAGGCGTTTTTCAGCTTCGCCTCCATTGCCTCAATGCGGGCGCACAGATCGGTAAGCGAGCGCGCCTGCTCGGGCTGAGCAATACGCACAAGCGTGCTTTCTATGCGCGGACGCGGGGCGGAAAGCCATTTAAGACTGGATTGAAGCTCGGAAAGCAGCTCAACTGCTCGCAAAAGACGCGCCTCGCCGCAGCCTTCGCTTTGTTCCCTGTAACGCCTTGCGTCATCCGGTGAACAATCAAGAAGATCTTCGGAAACACCGCATATTTTTGTTATGAGAAGCGCGCGCATGTGAAGAAGCAGATCGTGCGTGAACACTGAAAGGTCGCGCCCATCCTGCACTATTTTATCAAGAAGCAGAAGTGAAGTGCGAACTTCGCACTTCATAAGCGCGTCCGCTATCTGAAAAAGAAAGTCGCCGTCCATGCTGCCAAGAACGCGGTATACCTCCTCCGCGCTTATGCTGCTGCCGCAAAAGGCAAGGCATTGGTCGGCAAGCGAAAGCGCGTCGCGCATTCCTCCGTCGGCGGCGCGGGCTATGGCAAGCAGACCCTCTTCATCTATATGGGCGCCGCTTTTTTCAACTATGTCGCGAAGCAGCTTCACCATGTCGCCTACGCGCAGACGGTGAAAATCCAAACGCTGGCAGCGCGAGCGAATGGTGGCGGGCAGTTTTTGCGGTTCTGTCGTCGCCAGAATGAAAACAAGATGCGAGGGCGGCTCTTCCAAGGTCTTTAACAGCGCGTTAAAGGCCTGATTGGATGAAGCGAGAGCGTGAGCCTCGTCTATTATATAGACCTTGGTGGAAAGCTGCATAGGCGTGTAGCGCGCCTTTTCCACCAAAGAGCGAATGTCGTCAACGCTGCTGTTTGAAGCTGCGTCAAGCTCAACAATGTCAGGATTTTCACCTGCGCTTACCAAACATGCCGTGCATTTGCCGCAGGGCTCGCCGTTTTGAGGATCAAGACAGTTTATTGCGCGCGCAAAAATTCGCGCGGTGGAGGTCTTGCCTGTTCCCCTTGTGCCGGAAAACAGATAAGCGTGCGCGATGTGGGATGAACGCACCTGATTTTTCAGGATGGTCGTGATATGCTCCTGCCCGATCACCGCGTCAAAGGTGCCGGGACGGTACTGTCTGTATAGTGCCTGATAAGACAATCCGCGCTTCCGCCTTTCCTCAAAATAATCTTATGCTATCATAACATTTTTGTGCTGATCTTGCAACGTGAAGCATTGCCAAGCGAAAATAATAGGCGTATAATAAGCAAGATGTTTTTTTGAGAAAACGTCGAATAAATCTATTTAATATCGCGAGAAGGAGGTAACGACTGTGAAAAACGTATTAAGCGGCATTCAGCCGTCGGGATCGCCCACTTTGGGCAATTATGTGGGGGCGCTGCGCAACTGGTCGTTGCTTCAGGGCGAAGATCGTTTTTGCTATTATTGCGTGGTCGATATGCACGCTCTTACGGTTCGTCAGGTGGCGGAGGATCTGCGCCGGCGCACCATCGAGACGGCAGCGCTTTTGATAGCCTGCGGCATCGATCCTGATAGGTCCGCACTTTTTGTGCAGTCCCGTGTGCACGAACATGCCGAGCTCAACTGGGTGCTCTGCTGCAACACCTATATGGGTGAGCTTAGCAGAATGACGCAGTATAAGGATAAGTGCGCAAAACATGCCGACAATATTAACGCCGGACTTTTCACATATCCCGTATTGATGGCGGCGGATATTCTTCTTTATCAGGCCGATCTGGTGCCGGTTGGCGTAGATCAAAAGCAGCATATAGAAATAGCGAGGGATATCGCCATCCGCTTCAACAACGCTTACGGAGAGACCTTTAAAATACCCGACGGCTTTATCCCCAAGTTTGGCGGCCGCGTGATGAGCCTGCAGGATCCCAGCCAGAAAATGAGCAAGTCCGACGCAAACCCCAACGGATATGTGGCTATAATGGATGAGCCTGACGTTATAATGAAAAAATTCAAGCGCGCGGTCACTGACAGCGACGGCGTGATCCAATACGATCCTGAAAACAAGGCGGGAGTTTCCAATTTGCTTTCCATCTATACTTCCTTTACCGATATGAAGATGGAGGACGCCGTAGCGAGCTTTGAAGGCAAGGGCTACGGACATTTGAAGACCGCCGTTGCCGACGCGGTAATAGCCGAACTTACGCCGATACAGGCCGAGTTCAAGCGCTTGCTTGATGACCATGCCTATCTTGACAAGATCATTGACAAGGGCGTTGAAAAGGCGAGCGAGCAGGCTCATGCTACCGTGAAAGCGGTTTATGAAAAGGTCGGTCTGCAAATGAAATAAGCTTTAGGAAAAAGAATTTTAAGGCGCGGTTATCCGCGCTTTTTTCTTTAACAAAAAAACCTTTCATCTTTTCGAACGGCCACGCAAAAACATAATATGCTTTGAAAAAGGGCAGTATAAGGCTGAATCCATGCATGAGAGGAAGATTGGAATGGACAGAAAAATAGGAAAACAAACCCTTGTGTTTCAAAACGCGCCCAAGGCGATATCGTCGGCCGCTATCGTCAGCCGGGAGGAAAGCGACGGCCCTTTGGGCGAATTCTTCGACTTTGTTTTGCCGGAAGAGACATGGGGCGAAAAAAGCTGGGAAAAGGCCGAAAGAAAAATGTTTATCGAAAGCGTAAAGACCATGCTTGCGAAGGTCGACGTCAAAACAAGCGAGCTTGACTGCCTGCTTGGCGGCGATCTGCTAAACCAGATCATTTCGGCCAACTATGCGGCGCGCGAGCTGAACATACCCTTTCTCGGTCTCTACGGAGCCTGTTCCACCATGGCGGAGAGCCTTTTGCTTGGCTCTATACTTATTGACGGAGGCTATGCCGGACTTGTCACTTGCGCGGCTACAAGCCATTTCTGCACGGCGGAAAGGCAATACCGCCTGCCGCTTGAAATGGGCGCGCAAAATCCGCCTACCGCGCAGCGAACGGTGACGGGAGCCGGAAGCACGCTGCTTTGCCGGGAAGATTATAATGGACGGCAGATATTTGAGCATGTGTTTATCACGCACGGCACGATAGGCCGGGTGGTAGATCTTGGCATAACCGACGCAAGCAATATGGGTGCGGCAATGGCGCCCGCGGCCGCAGATACTCTCTGCGCGCATCTAAAGGACACAGGCAGGACGCTTGATGATTATGATCTTATCATCACGGGCGACCTTGGCAGCTTTGGCAGCACCATGTTCCATGAGCTTTGTGCTGATAAGGGCTTGAAGCTTGGCGAACGGCATTTAGACTGCGGAAATATGATATTCGATCCAAACCGGCAGCAGGTGGATTGCGGAGGAAGCGGCTGCGGATGTTCGGCGGCGGTATTGAACGCATATCTTCTGAAGCGAATGGAGGCAGGGGATTTCAGCCGCATGTTCTTTATGGCTACCGGAGCGCTTTTAAGTCCCACGGCAACGATGCAGAGCGAGAGCATTCCGGGGATCGCGCACGGTGTGGTTTTTGAAAGGAGAGCAGTATGATGCTGAGTTCATGGACGGATTATCTGAGCTGCTTTGTTATCGGCGGGGCGTTTTGCGTGATAGGACAGCTTCTTTTAAGCCTTACGCGCCTTACGCCGGGGCGTATACTTGTGATCTTTGTCACCGCGGGCGTTATTCTAACGGCCTTCGGCCTTTATGAGCCTTTGGTGCAGCTTGCGGGCGCCGGAGCTACTGTGCCGCTCACAGGCTTTGGCTATGCGCTTTGCAACGGAGTGATAGATGGCGTAATGGAAAAAGGAGTGCTGGGCGCTTTTACAGGCGGGATAAGCGGAACCGCGGGCGGCGTGGCGGCAGCCATATTCTTCGGATATCTTTGCGCTGTTATTTTTACGCCTAAGGTAAAATGAAAACAAGCGAAAACAGCGCCGGAGTTTTCCGGCGCTGTTTTAATAAATCTTTATTCGTCTTTCTCATAGGGCAGTTTGTAAAGCGGGTCAAGCGGCTGGCCTATCCATCCCGGCCACACATAAAAGCGGGCGGGGTGCATCTTATATACGGTGTTGTCTATAAGCACTTTTTTAACTTCCGCGCCATCCTTCATATAGCTTTTATATGCGTCGTAGGAATAGCCCTCTTTTGCCGCGTTGCGCTGCTGCCAATATGGTTCGGGCAACAGCGGATTTTGCGTATATATATCAGCCGTAGGCATGATTGTCTCAATAAGCTCGGAGGATATCTGTATCTCGTCAAATTCCTCGGGGAAGGGCTCGCCGTATATTTCCACATGGCAGCGCTTGTTTTTCGTGTTTAACCACATGAAAAGATAAATGGGCGAGGCGGTGTTGTTGCTGAACTGAAAATCGATATTGCCAGTTTTAGAGTCCGCCACCGTGCAGTCAAGGCCGCCCGGAGCATATGACGACATTATGCTGTGCCCACGGCGGGTGACCACCTGCAGATCGCTTTTGAGCACGGCCTGATAAAGAGTGGTCGAGGTTTGGCAAACGCCTCCGCCGGCCTGATCCTCATGGTTCGCGCCGCCGTCTATAACAGCGGGGGCAAGCATCCAGCCGCCCTCTTCGGTGCGGTCGCCCAGAACGGTGTTATGGCTGTATGTGTCGCCGGGCTGCAAGACCATGCCGTATATCTTTCCGGAGGCTTTTTTTATGTTGAATACGCGGTTTGACGAGCCGCTGTATTTGGTCACGGTGTCGGTGTGCATAACAAGGCTCTGCTTTAAAGTCTCTATAGTGATTTCGGGAGGAATGGCGCCGAGCGGCACTTCTATAGCGCCCCATTCACGAGCCTCGGTGCGCCTGGCGATCTCGTCATAAAGCGCGTCGTGTTCTACGCCATAGCCGTTTTCACCTTCAACAAAATCAAAGCGAAGATCGCGAAGGTCTGTTATGGGCGCTCCGTCAGAATCCACGGCCTCTTCCGAAAGGCCTACGTTATAGCAGGCGACCTCGCCCGTGCTTTCGTCGATGGGAAGCTGTTTTACCGTAAAGGTCGCGGCAGTAGGAGCCCGATCGACCTTTGTGCTGATGGTCTGTATAAGTTCTTCGAACATCGCCTGATTCGGCTTGACCTCGTAGCTAACGTCAAAATTGCGTCCGTTTACAGCAAGGTCGCTTATCTGCGCCTTTAATTCTTCAAGGCTTCCGTCGCGGGCAAGAGTGAAACCGGCTTTCAGTTGATCTTCCGCGTCAGAACTCACGAGAAAATACGAGCTGTCGGCAAGATAAGTGCTGCCGTTGCAGTTTATCTGAAACGA
The DNA here is from genome assembly GCA_964408655.1 of uncultured Oscillospiraceae bacterium. GTDB lineage: Bacteria > Bacillota > Clostridia > Christensenellales > CAG-138 > JAQVRG01. Next base: position 8,508 of record CAYPAH010000035.1, read on the forward strand.
CATATCGCCAAGCGTCTCACTCTGCTTTGCTTTAAGCAGCTCGACAGCCTGAGCATAGCTCAATCCGCCCACGTCAACGCCGCCAACGGTGATCCCTTTATGAAAAAGGTCGGAATAAATGATGGCCTGACGCTCTTCTTCTTCACGGTTTTCGATTATTTTGAATGCCGCTAAAATGCATCCGCAGATCAGCGCAAGTATAAGCAGCACAATAAAAACGGTGCGCGCCGTGTTCTTTTTCTTCTTGGGGCGGCGTTCACGCGGCTCCCACTGCGAACGGGTCTCCATGCACAACTCCTTCTTATACAGCGCCTTGCGGCACTAAACTCACAGTCTATTATTATAAATGTTAGGACGAATAAAGTAAAGAGATATAAGGATATATGACAAAATGCGGTCAAGCGCCTTGCGACAAATTTAATATGCGTCTATAATAGATAGCGCCTATTTGCCAATGGCGCTTATTAATGAATTTAGGGGGAGCGGATGATATTCGTATTAGATATAGGGAATACCAATATCAAGACAGGGCTTTATAAAGACGGAAAGCTTCAAAATTCGTGGAGGCTGACGACCGAGCGCGGAAGAACCTCTGACGAGTACGGCATTCAGATGGAAAGCTTTTTTCGTCATTTGGGCTTGAAAAAAGACGAGGTTGACGGAATAATATTTTCTTCCGTTGTTCCGTCGCTGAATTACACTATCGAGCATATGTGCGGGCTTTATTTTGACGGAGTTACGCCCTTGCAGGTCAGCCCCGAGCTGAATCTTGGAATAAGCATCAGCTATGACGATCCAAAGCTGCTGGGCGCGGACAGAATATGCAACGCTGTTGCGGCCTATGCGAGATTCGGCGCGTCGATAGTGGTGGACTTTGGTACGGCGACGACCTTTACGGTGATAAACGACAAGGCGGAGCTTATCGGCGGCGTTATCTGTCCCGGCATAATAGTCTCAACCGATGCGCTGATAGAAAAGGCCGCCATGCTTAACAAGGTCGAATTTTTAAAGCCGGAAAAGGTGATAGGCAGCAACACGGTGGACGGAATACAATCCGGCCTGATACGCGGCTTTGTGGGACAGGTGGATTATATAATAAGAAAGATAAAAGCGGAGTGCGGCTGCGAAACAAAGGTCATAGCGACGGGAGGCATGTCCTCGCTGATAGCTCTTGAGACCGAGGCTATAGATCTGGTCGACCCGACTCTAACGCTCGATGGACTGGCAATGATATACGATCTTAACAGAAATAAATAAATGGAAGACAAGTTCGTTCTAAAATCTGATTTTGAGCCTAAGGGCGACCAGCCCGAAGCGATAGAAACGCTTGCAAACGGAGTGCTTCGCGGCGACCGCTTGCAGGTGCTTCTTGGCGTTACCGGAAGCGGCAAGACCTATACCATGGCGAAGGTGATAGAAAGGGTGCAGAAGCCGACGCTGGTCATTGCCCATAACAAAACGCTGGCGGCTCAGCTTTGCGGAGAATTCAAGGAATTCTTTCCGGATAGCGCGGTGGAATACTTCGTCAGCTATTATGACTATTATCAGCCGGAGGCTTATATCGCGGCTTCGGACACATATATCGAAAAGGTCTCTACCGTTAACGACGAGATAGACAAACTGCGCCATAGCGCTACATGCGCTTTGAACGAGCGTAAGGACGTTATAATCGTCGCTTCCGTGAGCTGTATATATGCCCTTGGCGATCCCGAGGAATATTTAAAGCTGTCGGTGTCGCTGCGTCAGGGTATGGAGATCGACCGCGACGAGGTAATAAGGCGCCTGGTGGAAATACAGTATCAGCGCAACGAATATGACTTTTCGCGAGGCACCTTTCGCGCCAAGGGCGACGTGCTCGAGGTATTTCCGATGAACTGGTCGGATAAGGCTCTTCGCATAACCTTCTTTGGCGACGAGGTGGAGCGCATAAGCGAGGTGCATCTGGCTACAGGCGAGGTGCTTTTAGACAGGGTGCATGTCGCGATTTTTCCCGCCACGCATTATGCTACGGGCAGAGAAAAGCTTGACGCCGCAATGTCGCAGATAGAAAGCGATATGTATGAGCAGGTGGCCGCGTTTAAAGCGCAGGATAAGCTGATAGAAGCGCAAAGGCTTGAACAGCGCACGGTCTACGACATGGAAATGATGCGCGAGATAGGCTATTGTCAGGGCATAGAAAACTACTCGCGCTATTTTGACGGCCGCGCTCCCGGCGAGCCGCCTTATACCCTGATGGATTATTTCCCCGATGATTTTCTTTTGATGATAGATGAATCGCATGTGACGATACCGCAGATACGAGCCATGTATAACGGAGACCTCGCAAGAAAAACGAGCCTTGTGGAATATGGCTTCAGGCTCAAGGCCGCCCTTGACAACAGGCCGCTTAAATTTGAAGAATTCAATACCCGCTGGAAACAGCTCATATGCGTTTCAGCCACTCCCGCGCAGTTTGAGCTTGAGCAGGCAACGCAGATAGCGGAGCAGATAATCAGGCCGACAGGACTGCTCGATCCCTTGATTGAAGTTCGTCCCGTTAAGGGACAGGTGGATGACCTGCTTGGCGAGATACACAAGACTACCGCCAAGGGATATAGAACATTGGTCACCACCCTCACAAAGCGAATGGCCGAAACGCTAACGGATTATCTTGACGGAATGGGAATACAGGTGCGCTATATGCACGCGGATATTGAGACCATTGAACGTATGGAGATAATAAGAGATCTGCGTCTTGGCGAGTTTGATGTGCTGGTGGGGATAAACCTGCTGCGCGAGGGTCTGGATCTGCCGGAAGTGGGGCTCGTGGCGATACTTGACGCCGATAAAGAAGGTTTTTTGCGCTCGTCTACCTCACTTATACAAACGGTGGGTCGCGCCGCAAGAAACGTTGACAGCCGCGTTATATTTTATGCCGATGAGATAACCGAGTCCATGCGGGTGTGTATGGATGAGACATCACGAAGGCGAAGCAAACAGGAAGCATATAATATAGAGCACGGCATAACGCCGCAAAGCATACGAAAAGCCATTCGTAATGTGCTCGAGATAAGCAAAAAGGCGAGCTCCGGCAACGACGAGCTGAGCGGCGAAGAACGCGAAAAACGGATAGAACTTCTGCAAACGCAAATGCGGCAGGCTGCGGCGGAGCTTGAATTTGAGGCGGCGGCAAAGCTGCGCGATGAAATATTAAGACTAAAGGGCGAGGCGGCAATGCCGCCCTCGGGCCCAAGGCCGGGCACGGCGGGAAGCCGCAAAAGATCAAGGGGAAGAACCAGAAAGTAACGGGAATGACACAGATGAAGGATTGTTTATATATAAAAGGCGCGCGCGAGCATAATCTCAAAAATGTGGATATAACGCTTCCGCGAAACAAATTGATAGTGTTTACAGGCTTGTCGGGTTCCGGCAAATCAAGCCTTGCTTTCGACACCATATATGCGGAGGGACAGCGGAGATATGTTGAGTCGCTCTCTTCATATGCGCGCCAGTTTTTGGGGCAGATGGATAAGCCGGATGTGGATTATATCGAAGGGCTGTCGCCCGCGATATCGATCGATCAGAAAAGCACATCGAATAATCCGCGCTCTACTGTCGGAACCGTGACGGAGATAAACGACTATCTTCGCCTTCTCTATGCGCGCATAGGCATTCCGCATTGTCCTGTTTGTGGCAAGCGCATAGAGCGGCAGAGCATAGATCAGGTAGTGGATATTGTGCTCTCATGGGAGGAAGGAACCAAAATACAGGTCATCGCTCCCGCCGTGCGCGCGCGAAAGGGCGAGCATAAGCAGGTGCTCGAGCAGATCCGTAAGGATGGATATGTGCGCGTAAAGGTAGATGGCGTAGTCTATCCCATAGAAGAAGTTCCTCCTCTCAATAAAAAGTATAATCACACCATAGATGTGGTGGTGGACAGGCTGAAGGTGAGAGACGGCATAAGGGGAAGGCTCAGCGAGTCGCTTGAAACGGCCTTTGCCTTTGGCGCGGGTCTTTGCAAGGTGGAGGCAAACGGCGAAGAGACCGTTTTTTCGCAGAATTACGCCTGCCCCGATTGCGGGATCTCCGTTGAAGAGCTTACGCCGCGCTTTTTCTCCTTCAATAATCCGATGGGCGCCTGCCCGGTTTGCACGGGTCTTGGCGTGCAGCAGAAGATCGATCCCTCAATAGTTGTGCAAAACCCAAGGCTTTCGCTCAAGCAGGGCGCTATAGGCGTTTCGGGCTGGCAGAGTGGATCGGACACGAACACCGTCGCGGGCATGTATTTTGCGGCGCTGTCCGAAAAGTACGGCTTTGATATGGAAACGCCCTTCATCGAGCTTTCAGACGAGGCAAAAAACGCCATACTATATGGCACGGGCAAGGAAAAGCTGCATATCCATTATCAAAAGGAGTTTGGCAGCGGCACCTTCGACCAAAGCTTCGAGGGCATAATCAACAATCTTGAAAGGCGCTATAGCGAAACGCAGTCCGATGCGACGAAATCCGAAATAGAGGGATATATGTCCAGCGTCATTTGCCCCGAATGCCACGGAAAACGCTTAAAACCCGAGGTTTTGGCCGTTACGATTAACGATAAATCCATTGCGGAAGTCGGCGATATGACGGTTCTCAAGGCCAAGGAGTTTCTTGAAGGACTTGAGCTTAGCGAAACTGAAAAAATGATCGCCGGGCAGATACGCAAGGAACTGAATGCAAGACTGGGCTTTTTGGTGAACGTGGGTCTTGATTATCTGACCCTTAGCCGCGCTGCCAGCACTCTTTCGGGCGGGGAAGCGCAGCGTATTCGTTTGGCGACGCAGATCGGCAGCGGACTAGTTGGAGTGCTGTATATTCTGGACGAGCCGAGCATAGGCTTGCACCAGAGGGATAACGCGCTTCTTCTTGGCACCTTGCAGAACATGCGCGATATAGGCAACACGCTTATCGTGGTAGAGCACGATGTGGAAACCATGCTTGCGGCGGATTATCTGGTGGATATAGGTCCCGGAGCGGGCGAAAACGGCGGGCTTATAGTGGCCGAGGGCACGCCGCAGCAGGTTATGGACAACCCAAACTCAATAACAGGGCAGTTTTTAAGCGGAAAGCGCTCTATCCCTACGCCGAAAAAACGCAGACAGGCCGAAAAGTGGCTTAAAATAAAAGGCGCCTGCGCAAACAATCTCAAGAATATTGATGTGGATATCCCTCTGGGTGTGTTCACCTGCGTAACGGGAGTATCGGGCAGCGGAAAATCGAGCCTTGTGAACGAGGTGCTTAAAAAAACGCTGCTGAGAGATCTCAACAGAGCCAAGATACGGGTGGAAAATGTTTATGAAGCCATTGAGGGCAAGTGGGAGCTTGATAAGGTAATAGATATAGACCAGTCGCCCATAGGCAGAACACCGCGCAGCAATCCCGCTACCTATACGGGCTTGTTCGATATGATACGCGATGTTTTTGCCATGACGCAGGATGCGAAGATGCGCGGCTATAATAACGGGCGTTTCAGCTTTAACGTTAAAGGCGGGCGTTGTGAATCGTGCCGCGGCGATGGTATAATCAAAATAGAAATGCATTTTTTGCCGGATGTTTATGTGCCCTGCGAGGTTTGCAAGGGAAAAAGATATAACCACGAGACGCTTGAGGTGCGCTACAAGGGCAAAAGCATCGCTGATGTGCTTGAAATGACCGTTGAAGAAGCGCTTGAGTTTTTCAGACCTCTTCCCCGGCTTGCAAAAAAGCTGCAAACGCTTAATGATGTGGGGCTTGGCTATATAAAGCTTGGCCAGCCTGCCACAACGCTTTCGGGCGGAGAAGCGCAGCGCGTAAAGCTCGCGACGGAGCTTTCGAAAAAGGACACCGGACGCACGCTTTATATTCTCGACGAGCCTACTACGGGACTGCACATGGCGGACGTTGAAAAGCTGCTTGATATCTTGCAGCGTTTGTGCGAAACGGGAAGCACCGTGCTAGTGATAGAGCATAATCTGGATGTGATAAAATCGGCGGACTATGTGATAGATCTTGGGCCGGAGGGCGGAGATCGCGGCGGAAAGGTGATAGCCACCGGCACGCCGGAGAAGATAGCGAAGAATGCCAAGAGCTACACGGGGAAATATATAAAAATGATGCTTGAAAGGTGATCGCCTTATGAATCACACGATGGAACGGTGGCATTCTGCGACGGGACAGCGCTTTTCCATGCGCAGCTACAGTGGTGCGCCCGATGAAGAGGACATTGCATCGCTTGAAAAAACAGCGGGGTTTTTGAGCGGCGATAATGTGCGCGTGATTATTTGCAGGGATGAAAAGGTATTCAGACCCATTTTTCTCGGAAGCGGCAAGGTTAAGGGTACCGACTGCTACGCGGCAATATTGCAAAAAGGCGGAGATATGGCGCGCTGCGGATATATTGGCGAAAGCTTTATTCTGGAGTGCACCGCTTTGGGACTTGGCACCTGCTGGCTGGGAGGAAGCTATAAAAAGCCTCTCGCTTTAAAGGCGGCGGGCTTGGAAAAGGACGAAAGCATCGTTTGCATAATAGCGATCGGCAAGCCGGGCGAAGCATATGTGGGGCGTCCGAGAAAATCGCTTTCCGAGCTTACGGGACTTACTCAGGAGCAGCTCATGGAACTGCCGGAATGGCAGCAATACGCGCTGACCTGCGCGAGGATCGCTCCTTCGGCCGTCAACGCGCAGCCCTGGAGCTTTATAGTGAACGGCGAGGAGCTTGCCGTGCGCAGAAACGGAATAAATTTCGGCTTTGCCAAGCTCGATCAGGGAATCGCGATGCTGCATATCGAATTGGGCGCTTCTCATGCCGGCGCGGCGGGGCATTGGCGGCAGGAGGGCGACACGGCGATATTCTCGCTTAATTGAAATATTTGAATGCCTGATAAAAAACAAGATTGGCATAAAAATGGCAAATGTCAATAAGTATTTGTGATATTATTAAATAAAAATTTCTCATTTTCG
>CAYPAH010000036.1:0-14599 GCA_964408655.1 uncultured Oscillospiraceae bacterium
TTACGAAAAACGGTTTTGATTTCGAGTCAGCCCCGTTATGACCACTTCGATACCGCTCCACATTGCCAGAGAAAGCATGGCTAAACCCTGACACACCAAAGAATTATACAATAGGCACAGCTAAAAAGCAATAAAATAATAAGCCCGCGAATTGCAAAACTTTGGGATTGTCAAGGCGCGATATTTGTCGGATAATGTATAAGTAATAATTTGGCGTTTGGAAAACGCGGATGGAGCGCTATGGTTTTCAGCAGTCTGATTTTTCTATATTTATTCCTGCCTGCCGTGGTTCTTTGCTATTTTCTGATCCCGGCGAGGCACAGAATAGCCGTTCTTCTGTTTTTCAGCCTGATATTCTATGCATTTGGCGAGCCCGCCTATTTGCTGATAATGCTCGTTTCCATAACGGCCAATTTCTTATTTGGCGCGGCCGTCGGCAAAACAAAGGATTCATCGCCTAAAAAGGCGAAGGCGATCGTGGCGTTCAGCGTGATCTTTAACCTCGCCTTGCTTTGCTTTTTTAAATATACGGATTTCTTCATTGAAAATCTCGCCATGCTGCCCTTGCTTAGCGGAAAGCTCAAAGCTCTTGGCATAGCGCTTCCTCTGGGGATCTCGTTTTATACCTTTCAAAGTATGTCATACACTATCGACGTTTACCGCGGAGACGCGGAGGTGCAAAAGAGCTTCGCGAAATTTGCGACTTATGTATCCTTCTTTCCTCAGCTTATCGCGGGGCCTATAGTCCGCTATAAGACCATTGCCGCCCAGCTTGACGGCAGGGAGGAAAGCTGGGAGAAGCGCAGGAGCGGACTTGTTCGCTTTATCATCGGGCTTTCAAAAAAGGTACTGCTTGCAAACTCCTTCGGGCAGCTATGGGATATGTTTTCGGCCTTGGCGCCCGCGGAAAGAAGCATGGCGGGTGCGTGGCTGGGCGCAATAGCCTTCACGCTGCAAATTTATTTTGACTTTGGCGGCTATTCCGATATGGCGATAGGCTTAGGCAGGATATTCGGATTCTCGTTTTCCGAAAACTTCAATTATCCCTATATCTCAAAAAGCATTACCGAGTTTTGGGGCAAGAGATGGCATGTTTCTTTGGGCACATGGTTCAAGGAATATCTCTATATTCCTCTTGGTGGCAACAGAAGGGGGATCCCGAGACATATTTTGAATATTTGCATTGTCTGGCTTTTGACCGGATTTTGGCATGGGGCAAGCTGGAATTTCGTGCTTTGGGGAGCATATTATGCGCTGCTGCTTATAATCGAAAAATACTTCCTGCTGAAGTGGCTAAAGCGACTGCCGGACTGGATATCCGTCATTTATTCGCTGTTTTTTGTTATACTCGGCTGGGTGATATTCTCCTTGAACTCAATGAGCGATATAGCGGGGTATATGCAAAGCATGTTCTCGGCGGGCAACGCCGGATTTATGAATGATACCGTACGGTATATCCTCTCCGGCTGGACGCCGCTGCTGCTTGTGGGGGCACTTGCCTCTACGCCAGTCTGCGCTTCTCTCATGCAAAGGCTGAAAGAGCGTAGTCTCCGGTTTTATACGGCTGCGGAAGCCGTTCTTTGCCTGCTATCGCTTATTGTTTGCACCGCTTATATCGTGGATGCAAGCTACAACCCATTCCTGTATTTCAGGTTTTAGAAAGTGCGGGATTTAAAGACAATGAAGGATAAAAGCTCAAAAACAGCAATTATACTTTGCTCCGCCCTGCTTGGATTGATCGCGGCGGTGAATATAATCATGCCGGATCGTGAATACAGCGAGGGAGAGAACCGCGCTCTTTCACAGTGGCCGGAATTTTCGCTCGAGGCGCTTTTTAACAGGGAGGACCCATGGACTGAGCGCTTTGAGGAATATTTCAGCGACCAGTTCTATCTGCGCGACAAGTGGGTATCTTTGAAGGCGGCAGCCGAAAAACTGGCGGGGAAGAAGGAGAACGACGGCGTTTATTTTGCTCGGGACGCGCTGATAGAAAAGCCTGAAAAAGACGCCGCGAGCCGGATAAACGTGAAGAGCATAAACGCTTTTGCTCAAAGCGCAAAAGCACCCGTTTATTTTGCGATAATCCCGAACAGTATTTGTATAAACGCGGAAAAGCTGCCGCGATACGCCTTTGATGGCGCGCAGGAGCAGTTTATCAAGAATGTATACGCGCAAACGGAGGCGCTTGAGATCTGCGAGCTGACGCCAGCTCTAAAAAAGCATGAAGGCGAATATTTATATTACCGCACGGATCATCACCCGACTTCGCTGGGCGCATATTATATCTACCGTGAGCTTGCCGGAATGCTGGGCTTTGCGCCGAACGAGCTGCAAAGCTATCAAAGGCAGGTCGTAAGCCGGAATTTTAACGGAACTATGCGTGCTAAATCCGGAGCGTGGTGGGTAGAGCCCGATGAAATAGAGATATTCACCCTGCCGGGAGAAAGCTATTCGCTGACAAGCTACGAGAGCGAAAACAAGGCCGGAACGACAGATAGCCTTTACCTTTGGGATAAGCTTGATTCGCGCGATCAATATACGGTTTTTCTTGGCGGAAACCGGCCGAGGCTGATGATCAGCTCGAATCGTGAAGAGGCCGAAGAAAAGCTGCTTATCGTGAAGGATTCGTTTTCGCACTGCATAGCCCCCTTTTTGGCGGACCATTTCAGCGAGATACATCTTATCGACCTGAGATATTTCCGCTCGGATATCGCCGAATACATAAGCCTGCAGGGGATAGACAAGGTGCTGATATTATATAGTGCGGAAAACTTTCAGACAGATAAGAATTTGGTTTTTTTGAACAGATAATCCAGCCGCAAGGTTTAAAAACAGGAGAGTGTATTATGAAAAAAAGAGTTTTATCTTTGTTGCTTGCAGCCGCCATGCTGCTTCTGCCCATAACGGCTTTGGCTGAGGAAGAAAAGAATGAAGCAAAGCCCGGCGCCACGCCCGAGGCGACGGCGACGGCAACGCCTGCTCCTAGCCCCACGCCGCTGCCTACGCCTACTCCGACGCTTACGCCAAACGACTCGCCGTGGTTTGACCACAGCGCGCTTCTTGGCGACTCAGTTAGCGACGGACTGCGCGCTTATGCCGAGCAAAAGCGGAAGAAGGACGACCCCGGATTTCTGGGCAACATGCAGTTTTTAACAAAGGTGAGCTACAGTCTTAGCTATGCTTCGGCGAATAACACAAAAAAGCTTGTGAAATATCAGGGAAAATCCATGCGCCCCGAAGAAGCCTTGAACGCCATGGGCGCAAACAAGGTATTCATAATGCTGGGCATAAATGATATTTTCCATGACGAGCAGGAAAACAGAACCAAATACAGCAAGCTTATCGACAACATCCGCTCAAAAAACCCGAACATAAAGATAGGCATTGTCGCTATTACGCCTATCGTTACCGAAGGGCAGTATTCGGCGTTTCAAAACAAGCGCGTGAACGAATATAACGAGTATATTAAAAACCTGAGCAACGAAAAACACTGCGAATATATCGACTTTAACGATCAGCTTCGCGATAAGACGGGCGGCTTGAAGGAATCATATTCGAGAGATCAGTTCGTTCACCTGAGGGGAGCGGCCTTTGAAATATACGCCGCGGCGCTTAGCAAGGCCGCGCAATATATGAGCCGCTGATAAAGCACAAACGAAAAACGCAAAGTCCGCACAGCGGGATCGCCATGCGGACTTTTTTATTTATGCTTTAGGTTCTTTAGTCAAGCTTTAGATAGCTGTTGCTGATGTAGCAGGTTCCGCCGTCCAGATAGCTTCGATACCACTCGGGGTTATAATACTTTCTGCTTATCGCGAGCACGGAGTCCTTGTCGGCCGCGCCGAGCATCTCGGCGTCGGATGAGGGGAGCTTTCTAAGGTTCGCAAATTCCGATACGTTCACGACCCTGCCGCTAAGCTCTGATGAAGCGGCGGATATGGAAAGATATTTGCCGCTGATATACATTTCTTCGCTGTCATACATAACTCTGTACCATGAGCCTTCGCTCTTTTCCAAAACGTCGACATTGGCGCCCTTGGGTACCTTTGCGATCCTTTTTGATGAAGATGAGGGCCCGCTTCTGCCATTGACGAACTGCTTGACGTTTATCACCTGAACGCCTGAGGAGGAAGAGGAGGAATGCTGAGCGAATTTCGCGAAGGCTCTCATTTGCGAGACCCATACCTCATAGCCCTCGTTGCTGAAATGCACATAATCGTCTGAGGAATAGGCTTTGTTCAGCGAACTGCCGTTTTTCAGAAGGCCGGTAAAATCGATAAAACAGATATTTGTCTCAATGGCGAGCTTCATCAGCGAGGCGTTGATGGCGTTTATCTTATCGTTGTTGCGCAGTGAATTTTCTTTTGTGTTCGTCATCGGGAACACGGCTATCATAAACAGCTCCGCCTCGGGGGCGGCATATCTTATCGCGTCAATAAGCTTTGCATAGTTTTTTACAAGCGTTGACACTTCGCCGGCGGAATCGTTTATGCCCATGGTGATGAAGACTTTTTTTGCCTCCATAGCGGCAATGCTCTTTTGCGGCTGCAGGCGGCTCCCGTTATATTCGGGGTGCTTTGAAAAACCGTCCGCGTTTGAGCATTGTGAGAGCATATAGCCGTTGGTGGCTAAAAACTGCGCTTCGCCTAATATCCCGTTTCCGGCTTTTTTCTGTGAGGAAACGTATTTTTCAAGTCCGACGGTCAAAGAGTCCCCCAGAAATACCGCGTCGTCAAAATAAGAATAATCCGACGCCGCGAAAGCGGGAACGCATAATAAGGCGGATATGCTCAAAATGAGCAATAATCCGGCCGTCGTTTTCTTTAACAACTTTTTCATTTTACTTTATCTCTTGCTGAAAAGCGGAGAGCATTTCGCTATGCTCGGGAGAAACGATCATAGCGAGGGTAGTTCCGTCACGAAAGACCTTGCAGGCGGTTATGACCGCGTATTGCTCGGGGGAATAGCTTTCGGCTTCTCCGGCTTTCGCGTTAAGGCGTTCGTTCAGCATTTCCTCAATGCGAGAGGCGGCGTCTTCATCCTTGGCCTGCAGCATTATCACCTCGTCGGCAAGCATGTTGTCGATGCTTATGCGAAAGAGGGAAGCGCTGTAATCCTCAGGGTCTATGCCGTAATAATCGCTTATCATATCCTCGGGAATCTCCATCATCTCGGGGAGCTGAGCTTCTATTTTTCCGTAAGCGGAAAGGAAGCGCTCGCCCATATCCGCCGCCGGCGCGTTTGCGGGAGCGGAGGAACAGGCCGCAAGAGAGAAAGAGAGCAATGCGATAAGGAGTATCGATATCTTTTTTTTCATAAAACTAATTCCTTTCATCCGGTAAGCTGTACATACCGGCGGCATACGAATCGTATGCATATTGGTATAGCGCGCCTATCCACGCGGTGGCGCCCTCCTCGGACATGTGCACATAATGATCCGAGGAATATTCGGGAATAAGGCTGTTGTCCTCGCCCTTTAGCGCGGAGGAAATATCGATATACTCAACGTTTTCCTCTTCGGCGCACATTTGTTGCAGCGAAAGATTGAAGGAATCAAGATTTTCGTTATTCAGCTTCGCTCTTTCGCCGGACTTGGTAACGGGGGTGCAGGACTGCACATATATCATAACCTCGGGCGTTTTATCATGGATGTTGTGTATCAGCTTGCGATATAATTCCTCACATTCGCTGATATGGCTGCCGGCCCAGTCGTTTACGCCCAGCATGATGAATACATTATTGACTTCCATCGCCTCTATTATACCAGGAATTGTCATTGCCTTGCCCTTATAACGAAGAGCGCCGTCGCTTGGCGCGCGCTTAAAGCAGGCGCGCTCAAGATTAAAGCTTTTTGCCGCGGCAAAGCGGGCGCTGCCCAAAAGCCCGGGACGCTCTTTACGCATGTGCGTAACATAGTTTTGAAGCCCTTGAGTGATGGAATCTCCGATAAAAACGGAATCGTTAAAAAAAGCGTCATAAAAGTCGCTTCCGGCTTCGGGTATGGGCGTGGGCTCCGCAGTAGGCTCCGGCGTAGGCTGAGGGGTATTCGCCGGAGTGGGCGCGGGTTCTTCGCTATGCGGCGGCGCAGTTATGCTAACGGTGGAATCAGCGGGGGCGGCCTGCGAGCAGGCACAGCATATAAAGCAAACGCAACAAGCAATAACGATCATAATGGCGACCAGTCTTGCCGCAAAATTCATACTATTTCCCTACCTGTAAATTGCTACCGACATTCTACCAATATGCTATAACCTTGTCAAGAAAACAGCTTTTTTGTGAGATTGCTCTTCGCGGCCTTGTTAAAAAATGAAATAACGAGCATAATTAAAGTCGTTACAGGAGGATCGAATATGCGCATCGCACTTTGCTCGGATACCTTTTTGCCCATCGTGGACGGCGTGGGGCGCGTGGTTTACGCTTACGCAAAAGAGCTTTCATCAAGGGGACATCAATGCTCCGTGATTACGCCCATGCAAAAAAGCGGCTTCAGGGGCGGATATGATTTTGAAATAATGGATTATTTAAGCATAGCTACGCCTACTGCCGCGCAGTATACGGCGGGGGTCGCCACATTGGACCCTCATTATCTTGAGAGGGTGGCGGATATCCCCTTTGATATAATTCACGCCCACAGCCCGGCCACAGCGGGCATTGAGGCGCTGCGCCTTGCAAGAAAACGAAAAGTCCCGCTCGTGGGCACTTTTCACTCAAAATATTATGACGATATAATGCGATATACTCACAGCGACGTTATATCCTCCGTCGGGGTGAAGCTCATTTCATCTTTTTATGAAAGATGCGACGAGGTATGGACGGTCAGCGGCAACGCGGCCGAGACGCTTCGCGATTATGGCTATAAGGGCGAGATAAGGATAGTGCGCAATGGCTGCGACATAAAAAAGGCCAATACTGCATGGGAGGAAAAGGCGAGAAAAGAATTCAGGCTTGATAAGCGTCCGATATTTTTGTTCGTTGGCCAGATGGATATTAAAAAGAACATAATGCGCATTGCCGAGGCAGCGAACATCATACATATGCAGGGCTATGAGTTTCAGCTCGTGTTTGCCGGAAGGGGCAAGGATGAAGAAAAGCTCAAAAGCTATGTGAACGAAGCGGGCATGAAGGACTGCGTAAGCTTCACCGGCCACATATTCGATCCCGAGCTGTTAAGCGGCTTATATATGGCGGCAAGCCTGTTCGTGTTTCCTTCGATGTATGACACGGCGGGTCTGGTCGTAAGCGAGGCGGCAATGATGGGCACGCCGTCGCTTGTCGTAAAGGGAAGCGCGCCCGCCGAAATGATAACAAACGGCGAAAACGGTTTGATATGCGAGGATAACCCCGTGCAGATCAGCGAGGCGATGCGCCAGTTTATCTACGCCAGCAGCGAAGAAACAAAAAAAGAAATATCATCAAAGGCGCAGAGGACGCTGCCCCTTTCGTGGCGAAGCGTGATAAACGAAGCGGAAAGGCATTATATTAGGATAATAGACGCTTATTTCGCCGCGGATGATGAATAAAAGCGAAAGATAACGAAAAAACAGAAAAAAGACCCGGATTTCCCGGGTCTTTCAGCTAACTCTTTTTTATAAAAGATGTACGCTGTCGGGGTCAAAGGCGAGATATGCCTTGCTGCCCGCCGGGTATATCTTTTTGTTTTTGGGGTTGAACACCGTTATTTTTACTAAGCTGTCGCCCACCATAACATGATAGTTTTGATAATGTCCCATAAAGGTTGAAAGGATGACGTCGCAGGGAAGAACGCCTTCATCTTCAAGCGTGATCGCCTCGGGACGAAGAACGAGCGTGCAGCTCTCGCCCGCATTCGATTTTGTGCCTGTGTTTTCAACCTCGAGCGGCGTGCCGTAAACATCCACAGTGATAGTTTTGCTCGAAGCATCCTTCACGCTGCCCCTTAGGAAGTTGACCTCGCCTATAAAGTCCGCGACAAACTCGCTGCTTGGATGATAATAGATCTCCTGCGGGCTGCCGATCTGGGCGATGGTGCCCTTGTTCATTATGATTATGCTGTCGGAAAGGCTCATAGCCTCAGACTGATCGTGAGTAACATATATGGCTGTTATGCCTACCTTTTGCTGTATCTTGCGTATCTCCGTGCGCATGGAAACGCGAAGCTTTGCGTCAAGGTTTGATAGCGGCTCGTCAAAAAGAAGCACGCTCGGCTCAACAACGAGCGCCCTTGCCAAGGCCACGCGCTGCTGCTGACCGCCGGAAAGCTGATTGGTCATTCGCGCGTCCATGCCGTCAAGCTCAACAAGGTCGAGGATATTATGCACTCGCTCTTTTATTTCGTCCTTGCTTACATTTCTAAGCTTCAAGCCGTATGCTACGTTGTCAAAAACGTTATAATGCGGGAAAAGCGCATAACTTTGAAACACCATTGCCGTGTCGCGCTTATCGGGGGTCAGCTCGTTTATCGCCTGATCGCCGAGATATATTTCGCCCTCATCGGGACTTTCAAAGCCCGCGATCATGCGAAGCGTGGTGGTCTTGCCGCAGCCAGAGGGGCCAAGAAGCGTCACGAGGCTGCCCGGCTCGATCGTGAGTGAAATATTATCGACGGCTTTAAAGTCTTTTCCGGTTTTCGGGTCGTTGTATATCTTGGATATATTTTCAAGCCTTACGCCCTTTTTAAGCTTATCCATTTTAATCTTCCTCCTTGATCTTTCTGCTGGTTCCGAAGAAGCGCATAAATAAATTCATCAAAAGTATCGCCGCGTAAACGATGACGATAAGTATTGTGGCGTAGGCGCAGGCAACGCCATACGAGCCTTTTTCGGCAAACTCGTTGATCTTGCAGGTGATAAGAACGAACTGCGGCGTTACCAGCAGTATGATAGCGCTTATCGCCGTTATGCTTCGCACGAAGGCGGTGACAAGCCCGCTGAAAAACGAATCCTTGATAAGCGGCAGCGTAACTGTCATAAATACCTTTGCGCTGTTCGCGCCAAGATCATATGCGGATTCCTCTATTGATTTATCTATCTGCCTTAGCGCCGCTATGCCGCTTCTTGTGCCAACGGGCAGGCTTCTAACGATAAACACTATGATAAGTATGGCACCCGTGCCGTAAAGCCCCTGCATTATTCCCGAACGGAAAAGCCCGCCGCTGAAGCCGCGGATAAAACCGACGCCAAGAACCGTGCCGGGGACGGCCATTGCGAGAATAGAAACGAATTCGATAAAGCCCTTGCTCCTGAAATTCTTTTTTACCACAAGATAGGCGATTATCATTGAAAGTATGGCTGTTATCGGCGCGGCGATAAGCGAAAGGGTGACGGAGGACTTAAAGGCGCTCATTCCGCCGTAGTCGAAGACATATTTGAACCATTTGAGGGT
The DNA here is from genome assembly GCA_964408655.1 of uncultured Oscillospiraceae bacterium. Classification (GTDB taxonomy): domain Bacteria; phylum Bacillota; class Clostridia; order Christensenellales; family CAG-138; genus JAQVRG01. The sequence continues at coordinate 9,361 of CAYPAH010000036.1, forward strand.
GAGCGAATAATCGCGTCCCCAAAGCTTGAAGAGCGCTCCGAAGGGGATCATTATATACATCATCACTACGAAAGCGGCTACTAAAGAGCAGAAAATGGTCAGCGGGCGCGTAACGCTCTTATCCTCTATCAGCATACGCACGCGCGAAGCCTTTCCCGTGAGGGTAGAGGCCGTCTTTCGCTCAAGATAGTATTTCTGTATGAAAAAGAGCAGCATCGTAAGCATCAAAAGTATGCAGGACATCGCCGCGGCGCCGGTTGTATCAAGCGCGCCGGTGACCTGCAAATAGATGGTCGTCGCCAGAGTATCATAGCTGCCGCCAATGAGCATGGGGTTTGCAAAATCGGCCACTGCTTCGATGAAGGTGACTAAAAAGGCGTTGCCGAGGCCGGGCAGCAAAAGCGGGAAGGTGATGGTGGAAAAAACCTTCCAGCGCGAAGCGCCCATATCCCGCGCCGCTTCCTCAAGCGAGGGATCGATATTCTTCAAAAGTCCCTTGAGCATAAGATAGCAGACAGGAAAGAACGTAAGCGTCTGCACGATCACGATGCCCTTGAGACCATATATGTTCGCGTCATAAATGCCCAGTATGCTTCGGGTTATAAGCCCGCTTCTGCCAAAGAGCATGATCGCTGAGAGCGAAAGCACGAAGGGCGGAGACACCACCGGCAAAACCGACACCACGTCGAAAAGACGCTTCAAGACTTTGGAGCGCACCTTCATATAACAGTCTACATATGAGAAAAGAAGGCCGATAAGCGTCGATAATATTCCGGTCAAAAGTCCGAGTGAAAGCGTGTTTGAGAATGCCTTGCGAAAGCGTCCCATGTCGAGCACGCGCCTGAAGGTTTCAAGCGAAAGTCCCATGCCCTTTTCATATACGCTGTCGATCAAAAGCACAAAAAGCGGATAAACTATAAAAAGAATCAGAAATACAAGTAAAATTGCTATTGTTCCGACTAAGAAAGGATCTTTAAAAAGCTTCTTTCTTTCAAGCGCCGCACTGTTGCTTCTTGCCACGATTTTCCCCTTCCTTGAAAGACAGAAGGATGGTATTATGCCATCCTTCTATCGATTTAACAGGTGATTGTGAATTATTCCGTCTTGAAACGGTCGTCGCCGTTGACGAAGGTGAAGTATTCTTCAACAAGACGGGTGGTGTTTTCTTTAGCATATTCGAAGTCATAGTCGATAAGCTTGGCCTTATCAAGGTTGAACTCAACGGCTTCCTTCGGCTGCTCAGCATTGTCGATAACGAGGAACTGATAGGATTCCGCGTCCTTGGCGATATTGACGCAATCGGGAGAAAGCGCAAACTCGATCCAGAGCTTGGCGGCATTCTCGTGCTTGCAGCCCTCGAAGATGGCGGTCGCGCCGATCTCAAAGCTGGTGCCGGAGGCGGGAGCCACCAGAGCGATGTTGTCATAACCGTCGAGTATCTGCTTAACGCCGTCATGCAGGAAGCCAACGCCGATAACGATCTCGCCGGGACCTACCATCTTGGAGGGGCCGGAGCCGCTCTTGGTGTACTGAACGATGTTGGGATCAAGCGCCTTGAAGTATTCCATAGCCGCCTCTTCGCCCTTCATCTGAACCATGGTGTTCACGATGAGCTTGCCGGTGCCGGCGGTGGAGGGGTTGGAATAAGAAACGAGACCCTTGTAATCGGGATTGAGAAGATCATCCCAATCCTTGGGAGCTTCAAGACCGAGACGCTCGATCTCTTCGGTGTTTACCATAAAGCCGAGGATTCCCTTGTAGATGCCGTACCAATAGCCGTCCTTGTCGCGGAACATGGGATCGGTAAGGTGAGAGGCGTTCATAGCTTCATAAGCCTTGAGATAGCCTTCCGCCGCGGACACATTGTAAGGATCGGTCGTGCCGCCGAACCAAACGTCGGCAGAGGGATTTCCGGCTTCTTCAGCGATCTTTGTGGCGACCTCGCCGGTGGAGAGGCGCTGATAGCTGACCTTGATGCCATACATGGACTCGAACTTCTGCGCTGCGGCCGCGAGATAAGCTTCTTCGCAGGAGCCGTAAACGACCAGCTCGCCTTCGGCCTTAGCAGCCTCGATAAGAGCTGCCATGGGATCGGCCTCTGCGGCGGGTTCGGCGGGAGCCGCGGGCTCGACGGGGGCGGCGGGTTCAGCCGCTGGAGCGGCAGCTTCGGCCGTGGGAGCGGCAGGCTGCGCACATGCGAAAGCGGACAAAGCCATGAGTGCCACTAATACGAAGATCAGTGCTTTTTTCATTGATTTTCTTCCTTTCTGATTTCATGCATTCCGATTTTTTTCGGAAATGTAAATACAAAGTGAAAAGATATTTAGTGATACAGATATTTTAGATTGCTTATATATAAAAGTCAAGCGATCATGCCGAATAAGCGCGGAAAAGGAGGGGCGGAGAGAAGCGCGGTAAAAAAGAGCTGGCCGGATAAAGGCAATGAAGCGCCGATCAATTGTAAGAAGCTGAAAATGACTGGCGCAGGCGGCAAAGAGCGCAGATCCATGGGCAATAAAAGTTACAATTCAAATCAAGCCGATAAAGTGATAATATAAATTTAGACATCGCAGATGGAAAGGGCAAAGCGAATGAATACAAAATACCTCTTTTTCGACCCTCCGGCTTCGCCGTTTCTGCCGGAAAACATTGATATCGTGGTGAAGAGCGGCGGCTGCGACATTTATGGATCGATCCTGCTCGCGGGCGGCGCCGCCGGGGAAAAGCATCCCTGCGCCCTTATGCTGCATGGATTTCCCGGCCATGAAAAAAATCTTGATCTGGCGCAGGCGCTTCGCCGCACGGGTATGAACGTCGCTTTTTTTTCATATCGCGGCGCATGGGGCAGCTACGGTGATTACGCCGTTTCTCATTTAAAGGAGGACGCGAACGCGGTATTGCTTCATTTATATAAAAACGCGGATCAATATAGGATAGAGCGTGAAAGTATATGGCTCGTGGGTCACAGCCTTGGCGGCTTTACGGCGCTGCATACGCTGGCCGAAGCTGCCGTGGCCTTAAAGGGAGCCGTGCTCATAGCGCCGTGCGATCTCGGGATGATGTATTTAGAGAAAAACGATAAATTTATCGAGCTTGTCGAGCCTGAGGACAGGGAGGGCGGCTGTCTGCGCGTGGCGCGCAAAGGATATCTTCAAAACGAAGCCGATAAAAACGCGGGGAAGTGGCGCTTTAGCTCTCTGGCGGAAGGTTTAAGCGGCTATCCTCTTTTGTTTATCGGCGGCACAAGAGACGAGGTAACGCCTCCCAAAGAGCATATCGAGCCTTTGCTCAATGGGCTTTCGGGCGATGTGTCATATCGCGAGCTGAACGACGGGCACGGTTTTGCCGGCAGCAGGGTGGCTTTGGCGCAAACGGCGGCGGAATGGCTTGCGGCACGAAATTGAATTAAAGAAAGAAACGTTATGATAAAAATTGCTTCGGAAGATTTTGATATTGCGAAAATAGCCGGGAGCGGCCAATGCTTTAGAATGAACGAGAGCGGCGATAGCTGCTATTTAATGGTGGCCGCCAACAGGCTTTTGCGCCTTGAGTTCAGCGATGGAGAAAGCCGCCTTTACTGCTCGCAGAAGGAATTTGACGAGATTTGGAAGGCGTATTTTGATTTTGACACCGATTATAGAGCCATACGCGAGAGCGTTTCGAAAGAAGACTCTTATCTATTTAACGCCATGCAATATGGCAGAGGAATACGCATATTGCGTCAGGATCCTTGGGAAATGCTGATAAGCTTCATTATTTCGCAGCGCAAAAACATCCCCGCCATAAAAAGGTCGATCGAGCTTTTATGCGAAGCCTGCGGAGAGAGGATAACAAGCGAAGCGGGCAGCTTTTATGCTTTTCCCTCGCCCGAACGCCTTGCCGAAATGTCCGCCGGGGCGCTGAATGCCTGCTCGCTCGGCTATAGAACGAAATATATCCAAAAGACGGCGGGACTTGTCGCAAACAAAGAGATAGACCTTGAGGCTTTAAGAAAAGCGAGCGATGAAGAGCTGCTCTCTAAGCTTCTCACCATTCCGGGAGTGGGGCCGAAGGTCGCGAACTGCGTTATGCTTTTCGGCTATCACCGTTTGTCGAGCTTTCCGCGCGACGTCTGGATGAACAGGGTAATCGACGGCGAATATGACGGCAGCTTCCCCTTGGATCTATACCCCGGCTATCAGGGAGTGATGCAGCAATATCTGTTTTATTACGCAAGAAGCAACGCATAATAACTCAAAAAAGCGGCGCTTAAATATCTATCTCCGCTTTTCTTGCCTGCGAGCATAGCTGCCTCACGTTGAGAGTATAGCTTTTTCCGTCCTTTATGAAATGAGTCCCGCATTGCCTGAACTGAAAGTGAACGCCCTTATCCGCGCATTGACTGCGAATGGATAATACCCAGTCATAATCGAGCGGTCTTGCATTATAATCCGACTCTCCGCCGACTATGACAAGCTCCGTGCCGTCAATATATTTTTCGAGATCTATCTTTTCGATAAGCGGCTGACATATTATGTTTTTGTGCTTTATCGGAAGCTCGTTAAAGATCGAGAGCTTATAGTCCGCCATGCTTTGGTTTTCTACCGTGCAGCCAACGGTGACATTATCATAGCCCTCGCCCCAGTCGTTAGGGATGCAGCTTAAAAACCGCTGAATACGTTTCGTTAAAAAGATAAAATGCAGGTCTGAGCGCTCTTTTATCATTTTCCAGCATTCGCCGCGCCATGCGTCCGCATCTTCAATAAGAAAATCGGAGGAAAAGCAAAGATAGACCGGTTTGCCCGGCTTCATCTTATATTCACCCTTTTTATTTTTGTCCACAGGGGCGCTGTACCTTGCGGTTTTCACCACATCATCGGTGTCGATCCCGCGCTTATAATCGCCCTTATGTATATAGCAGAATTTGCAGCCCTCGCTGCATTTGTGACAGCCCCGCCACGGATCCCACATCGGCATAATCATCACCCAGGCCTTACGATTTTATATTTAAATAAGTGTAGCACCGGCTTGAGCTTCGGTCAAACAGTTCCTAAAGCCGCCCGCCCCGATATAAGAAAACGACTTGAAGAGGGCGGGGAAGAGATAGTATACTTATTAAACAATAAAGCAAATTCGGGAGATAAACTATGTTTGAAATAGTGAAATATGAGCCGCGCTATGAGGATGAGCTTATGGAGCTTATCAAGCGCGAGGGCGAGGACTGGCGGATATATTGGGATGAGCCCAACGCTTCAAAATA
>CAYPAH010000036.1:14609-15141 GCA_964408655.1 uncultured Oscillospiraceae bacterium
CGAGGATTCCATCACCTATCTTGCCTTGGCGGATGGCAGGGTCTGCGGATATTCCCGCTCGCTAAAGGACGCTTTGTTCATTTATGTCTGCGATCTGCTGGTGAACGAAAGCTATCGCGGCAACGGTCTTGGCGAAAAGCTGATGCGCTGCTTACAGAAGGAATATCCCGAGCTTCCGATTTATATAATGTCCGGAAACGACGCTTATTACGCCACGATAGACGCCCAAAGAGAGGGCTCGATCTATTCGCTGAAATGAAGGGCGCTTTGATATGGAAAGCATAAATGAAAACTGCGGCTGCAAAAGAACGAAATGCGAGCGGCACGGCAACTGCGCCTCTTGCAGAGAATATCACCATTCGTCTGAAAGAAAGCCTTTGACGAGCTGCGAGCGCGCCAAGGCAAGAGAAGAAAGAAGACTGCGGCGAAAAAAACAGTTCGCACATGCCGCCCGATCCGATACTGCTCAGATCAATACCGCTAATATCCATACTACCTGTTGCGATACGCCTCAATTTCATTCTTGAACGCT
>CAYPAH010000037.1:0-15040 GCA_964408655.1 uncultured Oscillospiraceae bacterium
CGTGCGCTACCGGACTGCGCTACACCCCGAACGCACGCCGCTATCAGCGACGCTTAAAAATATAGCGCATTTAGTGTAGAATGTCAACAGTTTTTTTAGCGGCAAAATCGCTGCCAGCATAGACGCAAGCCCACGGCAATATTAAAGAGACGCGCGGTTTCGCCCATCTCTTTTAAATACGGTCTTTAATTATTTTTCTACAGCAGAATGCATATCAGGCCGTTACAGCCGTTGTTCACCATGCGTTCAAGCGTTTGCTGAAGTCTCTGCTGGGCTTCTACCGGAAGCGCGTTTATTTTCCCCGCCATATTTTCACGAACAAGATCATATAGAGGTTTCCCGAAAATATCAGTCTGCCATATCTTTTCCGGCTCATTTTCGAAGGTTCGTTTTAAATAAGATATAAAAGCTTCGGACTGTTCTTCTGTGCCGACCAGCGGAGATACCTCCGCGCTTATATCGACCTTGATTATATGCAGTCCCGAGGCGTGAGCCTTCAGCTTAACTCCGAAACGCCCGCCGTGCTGCACGATTTCAGGCTGCTCCAACGCCATTTCGTCAACAGCGGGCGGAACCATGCCGTAGCCTGTTGCCTCGGCAGCCGTCAGGGCGTCAGAGATGCGGTCATATTCTCGTTTTGCCAGCACGAATTCCTTTATGCTTTGAATAAGATGCGCTTCGTCCTTGATCTCATATCCGCATTCTTCGCCCAAAATGGAATAAAACATTCCGGGAAGAGGGCGCATTTCATAAACGATCTTTCCTTCGCCGGGCAAAAGGCTGCGAAGGCATTCATCTTCAAAGCCCTCAAGCTCGTTGAGAATCGATGAAAGAATGCTGTAATCCTTCATCAGATAAAGATCATTCAAAGCTTTTTGAACCGGCGCAAGAAGCTGATGCGTAAGCCAATGATCGGCTCCGAGCGCAGTGAGCCACGAAGGAGTTTGTATTTCTATGCTGCGTATCGGAAATTCCATAAGTACGCTTTGCATCATGTCCTGAATATCCATGGAGTCCATATTTCTTGCGTCTACAGGCAAAACAGCGACCCCGTATGCTTCTGTGAGCTGCGCGGTCAAAGACGCGCAGGCAGGCTCCTGAGGCGCTTTGGAATTAAGAAGAATTATGAAGGGCTTGCTTTGCTCTTTTAACTCGCGTATGACCCGTTCCTCTGCCGCAATGTAGCTTTCGCGTGGAATATCGGTTATGCTTCCGTCGGTAGTAACGACGATTCCTATGGTTGCGTGTTCGGTTATCACCTTTCGCGTGCCTACCTCGGCGGCCTCCTCGAAGGGGATATCATGGTCGAACCACGGAGTTCGCACCATGCGCGGCATATCATCCTCGATATGCCCGGCAGCCCCCTCAACCATATAACCAACGCAATCGACCATGCGGATTCGAACGGAAGCGTCATCGCCAAGGGCAAGCTCAACAGCCTGATTCGGAACGAACTTTGGCTGCGTGGTCATAATGGTTTTCCCTGCGCCGCTTTGCGGCAATTCATCCGTCAATCTTGCTTTGGCGAACTCATCGTCGATATTGGGCAGCACCATAAGATCCATAAACCGCTTGATGAATGTGGATTTTCCTGTCCGCACAGGGCCAACGACGCCAAAGTAAATGTCACCGCCTGTTCTTTGCGCTATATCCTGATACAACTGTGTGCGATCCATAACGGTACCTCCCCCATAATGCGTAGCAATACATTCTTATGTGAAAGATATCCCGAATATGAAAACCGCAGCCATACGGCTGCGGCTAAGTTTTATTTTTCCACATCTTTTCCTTTTTTATTTCTTGGGAACAAGCGGTTTTCTTCGCCTTTTCTCAGGCGAACTATATTGTCCTTATGCCGCCATATCACCAATAACCAAAGAAGCATGAAGAAGATGATCGCGGGAATATTGTCTTCATGGCGCAAAAGCACGCCGAATGAGAAAAAGGTAACGCCTATCAATGAGCCTACAGAGACCATTTGCGTCATCCATATGATGCCAAAACCTATAACGGTCGTAAGCGCGGCAAGCATCGGGAAACAAGCCCATGCTATGCCAAGAGTAGTGGCGACACCCTTGCCTCCTTTGAATTTATAGACAACAGGAAAATCATGGCCAAGCACGGCGCCAAGTCCGCAGACATAGCCGCCCACCTCGCCGCCGAGAAGACGGCCGATCAAGACAGCGGCAACGCCCTTTAAACAGTCGCCGATAAAGGTAAAGACTCCGGCGCGTTTGCCAAACACGCGCAGCATGTTGTTGGTTCCGGCGTTTCCGCTGCCATGCTGCCTGACGTCATCCTTATAAACGCCGTTGCTTATAAGAATAGCCGTCTGAATGTTGCCAAGCGCATATCCGATGATAATACACAGCACATACATCAATAGCTTCATAATAATCACCCCGCTTTACTGCCTTAGTTCATCATTTTTTCCGCGTTCACGAATACCTATACGTATCGGCGTCATAGTTAAGCCGAAGGATTTACGGAAGTAGTTTTCAAGATAGCGTTTATATGAAAAATGCATAAGCCCCGGATCGTTGACGAAAAGCAGGAAAGTCGGCGGATTTACCGATACCTGCGTCGCGTAGTATATCTTTAATCTGCGGCCTTTATCCGAGGGAGGCTCGTTCATTTCCACAGCTTCAGCCAAAACGTCGTTAAGCGTTCCGGTGGTTATCCGCTTGCTGTTCTGCGCGTATGCCTCAAGACCCAATTCAAGCACCTTGTTTACGCGCTGCCCCGTTTTTGCCGAGATGAAGATCATAGGCACATATTCCATAAATGCAAGATCAACGGCAAGCTTCTTTTTGAATTCATTCATCGTATGGGTGTCTTTTTCGATAAGATCCCATTTGTTAACGACGAGAACGGAAGCCTTTCCTTCTTCATGCACATATCCGGCGATCTTAACATCCTGCTCGGAAAGCCCCTGCGCCGCGTCTACAACGGTGAATACAATGTTGGCGCGGCGAATAGCGCCAAGCGAGCGAATAACGCTGTAACGCTCTATGCTTTCATCCTCAATGGAACGTTTTCTGCGTATGCCTGCCGTATCGACCAGAACAAAATCCTGACCGTTCCAAGAAAAAGGTGTATCTATAGCGTCTCTTGTGGTTCCAGGAATATCGCTGACTATGGTGCGCTCCTGCCCTAAAAGAGCGTTGACGAGGCTTGATTTGCCTACGTTTGGTTTTCCGACAAATGCAATATTGCAGGCATCCGCGCCGGCTTCTCCATCAGAAGGCGGAAAATCCGCAACGACAGCATCCAGAAGATCGCCAAGGCCAAGCCCCTGCTCTGAGGATATCGTTATAGGATTTCCGATGCCCAGAGAGTAGAAATCATATACGCTGTCCTCAAACTTTGGCGCGTCAACTTTATTTACGGCCAAAACAATGGGCTTTTTACTTTTGCGCAGCATATGGGCGACCTCTTCGTCAGCGGCGGTGATACCCTCTCTTCCGTCAACAAGAAAAAGTATAACATCCGCCGTATCTATGGCAAGCTGCGCTTGTATGCGCATCTGTTTTGAGATTATATCATCCTTGATCGGCTCAATGCCGCCGGTATCGATGATTGTGAATTCATAGTTGAGCCATTCCGCCTCGCCATATAAACGATCCCGGGTAACTCCGGGCGTGTCCTCTACTATGGCGACACGTTTGCCTATGATTTTATTGAATAGCGTGGATTTTCCTACGTTTGGCCTTCCCACTACGGCCACAAGCGGTTTCGACATTTGTCGTTCTCCTTATCTTTGGTAATCGAATATTTGTTCAATGAATTCGGCTCCGTCGGCAGCCGGAGTTGGAAGTATCTGAGCACCGAGCGCTGCTTGAATATCCTCAAGCGTCATTCCATCAAGAAAGGTGGTGTCGCGTTCTCTCATCATGGTGCGCGGAAGCAGCAAGGTTTTTGAGTGAAGCTCTCCCGAAAGCTGAGAGAGCAGATCTCCGCCGGTTATCAAACCGCTCACGGTTACGTCTTCGCCAAAGTAGCGGTTGATTATAGGATGCACTGTGATATTTATGCCATATGGCTCAAGGCGTTTGAACAGGCGCTGCATGAAGGGCGCAGCCGAAACTCCCGAAGCCGAATCGAAGCTAATGCTTTGTGAAAACGTTTTTTTTGTTGAAAGCGCGTCGATGAAGCCGTCCTCAAAGTTGCGCAGAAGTCCAACGCCATTTTCAAGCTGCGGAAAATCATCATAATAAGACGACTTGGGAAGCTCGCGTCCGGCAAGGATATAAAGCTCGTCGGAAGCGTATACAAAGCTTTCTCCGCTTGAAAGTCTGCTCTTTTCCGCTATCGATTCAATAAGCTCTATTGCCATTGCCGCTTCGTCCTTATTTATGCAGCGCAGCGGAAAAAGCTTATCGCGAAATTTGGTCAAGCCAACAGGCACGACAGCCACCGAGCGCGCCGCGGGGCGAAGCGAATAAAGATCGTTTAGCGTTTTTTCAAGAACGGCGCCGTCGTTGACCTCGGGGCAGAGCACGATCTGCGCGTCAAAGAGAAGTCCGGCCTCTTTTATGGCCTTTAAGCGCGGCATGATCTTATCAGCGGTGGGATTATTCATCATGCGTTTGCGCACTTCACCATCGGTCGCATGAACAGAAATATACAAGGGGCTTACCCTGCGTTTTATTATCCTCGCAAATTCCTCTTCGTCAACATTGGTCAGCGTAATATAATTGCCCATTATCAGCGAAAGCCGCCAGTCGTCATCCTTAACGTGAAGGGTCTCGCGTCCGCCCTTTGGAAGCTGGTCGATAAAGCAGAATATGCAATGATTTTTACAAGGACGAAGCTTGCTCATAAGGCTTGTTTCAAAATTCAGTCCCAACGCCTCATAAGGATCTTTTTCAACATCGGCTTCGTATTCTTTTCCGTCTTTACTTTCAAGAAGCAAAATAACACGGTCGTTAGCCGTGAGACTTTCATAATCGATTATATCCTCTATCGTCTCACCGTTGATCGTTAAAAGACAGTCCCCCGACTGTATGCCAAGTTCTTCCGCGATCGAATCTTGATCCACCGCGGTTATCAAATGCTTAATCATAGCAAGGCATATTATAACATGACGCAGAATACGAAACAAACAGAAAAACATGTCGATTGGTGGTTTTTAAGCAATTATGGAAAAAATTCACTTTGCGTTGCCAAAAAATATGCAGAAAAGTCCAATTCATTTGTAATTATTGCAACATTAAAGCTATAATGACAATGATAAACTTATATAAGTCCATTTATATCTAGGCTTTCTGAAAGGAGCAGATCAATGGAAAAGAAAAACACTTTCTGGAAAAACTACCGTTTCCCCATTATTCTCTTAGTCTCTATCATCACAGGCTGCGTTATCGGCGCTGTGATGGGCGAATCGGCTATAAAGCTCAAGCCTTTGGGAAATATTTTCTTGAACCTTATGTTTACCATCGTGGTTCCTCTGGTATTCGTAAGCGTAGCCCGCGCCGTTGGAAGCATGATGGATATGCGCCGCCTTGGCAAGATACTTGGCAATATGCTTCTTGTCTTTGTGACGACCGGCATTATTGCCGCCGTAATAATCATTTTTGCAGTCAAGATATTCCCGCCTGCGCAGGGTATCATGGTTGAGCTTAGCAGCGCGGAGGGCTTTGAGCCCGTAAGTCTTGCCGACGCTATCGTGGATGCGCTGACGGTAAGCGATTTCAATTTGATATTCTCCCGCTCTCATATGCTTCCGCTTATCGTATTTTCCATTCTTATAGGCGCTTGCGTGGGCATGTGCGGAGGCAAGGAATCTTATGTTGGAAAGCTGCTTGATAATCTGAGCGATGTTATGATGAAGGCCGTTCAGATCATCATGTATTATGCGCCTGTTGGACTTGCCGCGTATTTTGCGGCGCTTATCGGCGAATTCGGACCTCAGCTTTTGGGCACATATGCGCGGGCTATGGCAGTCTATTACCCGCTTTGCGCATTATATCTATTGATAATGTTTCCGGTATACAGCTATTTTGCCGCAGGAAAGCTTGGCGTAAAGCGTATGTGGAGCTATATTTGGCCGCCCGCAGTCACAGCTTTTGCTACGGGAAGCTCTATAGCAACTCTCCCTGTCAATCTTGAGGCTGCCGAGAGCATCGGCGTTTCAAAGGATGTTAGAGAAATAGTTCTGCCCATCGGCGCTACGATGCATATGGACGGCTCTGTTCTTTCGGCTATACTCAAAATATCCATTCTCTTTGGAGTTTTCGGTTATGATTTTTCGGGCTTTGGCACATATGCTACAGCGGTATTGATAGCGGTGCTCTCAGGCGTTGTTATGTCCGGAATTCCCGGGGGCGGATTGATCGGTGAAATGCTGATTGTGAGCCTCTATGGTTTTCCGCCGGAAGCATTTCCGATAATTGCGACTATCGGCTTCCTTGTCGATCCTCCGGCAACCTGCCTTAACGCGGCCGGCGACACTATCGCTTCTATGATGGTCATGCGTTTGATAGAGGGTAAAAACTGGCTGAACGATCGTTTGGCTGCCAAAGAAAAAGAGAGTTCCGTCTCTGAATAAAGCTTAACCAAAATTTAAATCTTTAAAACAAGCTCCCGGACAAAGGGAGCTTGTTTTAATACCCCATATCTTTTGAAAAATGCTGATAGTCCTTATCGCCCTTCCAGTCTCCTCCCCAAGTCCAGCCGTTTCGGATGAACAGCTGATAACAAAGATCGTTATGATCTATCTTACCCGGAAAATCCCAATCTCTGTTCGCATATGCTTCCGCATTTGGCGGAGCTACCCTGTCTCCGTCTATATATGGGTTGAAAAGCGGGTTGATATCGACCGCCGCGCCATAACTGTGGCGTGAAAGATTCTTGCTGCCTGTAACACGCCTGTAATTGAAAGCCGAGCTGTTGTTATCCGCCATGGATAGATTGTCGTCTCCGGGTTCCTTGTAATCATCTACCAGCCTTACCGATGCAAGAGGATATTTGTTTTGATACAACTCATAGAATATCATTGTAACTTCCTTGGCAACTTTACGGTTGACGATAAGCTCGCCAACATGTACTTCAGCTTCAAAATCGCAATATAGCAAACTAACATAACGTAAGTCATCATATGTTATAAGGCAATCTTCATCTTCACTTGGGAAACTCATGCCGGTTATACGATTTTTTATCTCATCGTTCAATGGCATATAATAAAAAGCTTCATCGTCTGTTGGATAAGATTTCTCGTCAAGCACGGGCTTTGCAGTGATTTCAGGAGGCGCTGTCACGGCTATTGTGGCTGCCGGACTTTCTTCGGTCATAATAGTGGGCGTTGCAGTGGCAAAGCTTGGCGAAGGAGTGGGAAAATGCGTCTGCGGGGGTATATCAACGATGCTTTCAGATAGGTTTTCGTGTGAACAGCCGAATAGAGCGGCGCAAAACACTACCGGCATCGATAAGATCATTGCCAAACGCTTTATATGATTTTTTTTATTTTTCAGAAGCATTTCTTTCATCTTTCCAGCTATAATTTTTCATTCAGTATTCGTTTTACGTTTCGCCAGTCCGGAAAAAAACGATCCATATAAGATTTGAATATGGCGTTGTGTTTTCGTTCATATAAATGGACTAGCTCATGCGTTAATATGTAATCGAGGCATATTTTCGGTTTGGTGACGAGCGCTTCGTTTATCCATATGCGCTTTTCCTGAACGTTGCAGGTGCCCCATCTTGTTTTCATTTTTTTGATGCGCCATTCACCGGCTGTTTTGCCCACAATGCCCTCGCAGCGGGAAAGCGCTTCGGGAATACTATCAGCCAACTCGTTACGCCGCCATTTATCGAAGACAACCTTACGCTGCTCTATGGTATACGAAATAGGTGCATTAAGAAAAATGCTGCGGGTGGAATCATCTTTATATACGCTTGCCTTCCCCTCGCACAGGAAGAGCCTATACTCTTCTCCCCAAAGCATTACGACGTCACCGTTTTTATATTGAAGCTGCGGCTGTGGGGATAAATGCCGCATATGCTCTTTGATCCATGGCATTCTCCGTTTGATAAAGGCTTCTATCATCATGTCGTTTGTGAAAAGGGGTGCGCTGACCTTAACTTCTCCGTTCGGGGGAAGTATGCGGATATACATATTTTTTATCTTTTTCTTTTCGAGCAGAATATCTATCCCGTCGAATATTAAATGCTTTTCTTTCATAAATAAAATCATGCGCGGCATCGGCGCAGGCTTTTCATATTTTATGACAATATAGCACAGATAAACATGGAAATCAAAAAACGCTTTTCAGTTATAATTTGAAAGAAGGTATTGGGCATGTTAATATAAATATGGCAAAAGCCGAGTTGGAGGAAAAACTATGCTTAGAATGGCGCTTCCCAAGGAAAAAGATGAGCTTCACGAATTATGGAACATGTGCTTTGATGAATCCAAAGAGTTTTTAGACTGGTTTTTCGAATATCGCTTCCTGCCGGAATACTGCGCCGTATATGAAAAAGACGGCAAAATAATAGGCTGCGCGCATAGCTTGCCATGTCATATCTTTCTTCGCGGACGTATATTGCCATGTATCGTGCTCTGCGCCGTTGCCACTCATCCCGAGCACAGGCGGCAGGGAGTAAGTCATAAAATAATACGTTTTCTTGCAGACACGCTTCGCTCTTATGGCATATATCTGATTATTCACCGTCCTCAAACATTAGAGACATATTTTTCAATGGGACATTATCCCGTGAGCGATTCGAAATATCTGCACCTTGGCGCCGGGCATGACGCAGATCCATGCGGCGGATTTACAGATATAGATATAAATGAGAATAAAGGCGCGCTTTATCAATGCTATTCCCGCTATGCAAAAGGATATTCTTTGATGATTTCACGCTCTTTTGCTGATTTTGCCTTGAAATGCGGAGATTATCTTTCATGCAACGCAAAATGCATAGCGGTGAAAAACGGCGCTGAGATCGCGGGCTACAGTCTTTATCTTGAGGATGAGGACAAGATAGCGGCGGAAGAATTCATAGCTGAAAACGAAGAAATGTATGAAACGCTTTATCGTGGAATGAAGCGGCGATCGGCAGGCAAAGAGCTTATTATTCGCATGGCCTCAGACATACCGATCGCGCCTGCGGAGGCGGAGATATCTGTGCTTCCAAGAAGCGTGCTTGGCGTAAGCGATGTTTCGGGATTGCTTTCTTCTCTTAATATGGAAGGCGGAGTGATCGAGATAAAGGATCAATTCCTGCCGCAAAACAATGGCGTTTTTGAGCTTTCCGGCAAAAGGACGGATAAAGCTCCTCAACTGCGAATAGAGACGGGACGACTATTGCAATGGATAAGCGGATATAAGAGCATTGAAGAAATATCGGCGGCGGGAAATGCAGATATTTTAGACCCTGCCATCGTGAAAACGCTTGATGCATACGGAAAGTGTCACTGTTATGTAATAGACGAATACTGATAAGTCTTCATCACATGCCTTTCATAAAACACATAATATTTATGGGAGGCATTTTTATATGAACGATTTATCAAGTGCGGAGCTGATATATCTTGGTTCTACGATAGCCATTCAATTAGCTGAAAGTATGAATGACGATGAGCTTGCCGTATATGCCGCGCTCTATACTACGATAGGCGATCAGCTTTCTTTGATCTTAGCCTGCCGGTGAAAAAACATCAGATATTGGTTTCCGTATTTGAAAGAAGCTCTTCAACGCGAAGAGCATATTCGCGGGCTAAGGGAGAGAGCGGGCGGCTTTGGCTTTCCACATAACCAAGCTCAAGAGATATGCGCCGGTCGCTAAGCTTGAGCGCACGAATGCGGTCATAATATTCAGTGTTGCTATATGCTCCCGTATATGCGGCAATGGAAAACGCATCGGTATTGCGAATGAACTCATGCATCGTCGCTCTGTCTGAAACATAAACTTGATTTTTCTTATCGTTAATGCCGAATTCCTCCATCTCAGAGGTGTAATTATAATTTGTTCCCCTATAGAGAACGACGGGAAAAGGAGCCATATCCTCCATCGTAACGGAACCGGCATTCGTATTATAAAAGGGATTCTTTGGACCGATAGTGATAGAAGCGGGATATGTGGCAATAGGATGATAGATCAACCCACGGCTTTTTATCAACTGAAGCGTCAGTTTGCGCTGGGAGAGAGAAAGCAGAATGATCCCCAACTCGGCGCGCTGTGAAGCGACATGTTCAACGATATCAAGCAAAGAGCATTCAAAAAAAGAAAAATTGTTCCGGCTGTCACGATTTTGCTCATATAGCTCTAAAAACAAGCTGTGCGTAAAACGCATATATTGGCTGGCGACAGAAAAGCGCAAGGCCGGTTTTTGCCTCGTTTGGGCGCAGAATTCCTCAAGGAGCCGGACTTGGCTGTTCACTGAACGGGCTAAAGCGAGAAACTCGCAGCCAAAGGGCGTAAGCTCTACTCCCCTTGCCGTTCGTGAAAATAAGGCTACGCCTATTTCCTGCTCAAGAGAACGAAGGGATTGAGAAAGATTAGACTGAGAAAGATACAGCGCTTTTGCGGCGCGGTTGATAGAGCCGGACTCGGCAATAGCTTGAATTTGTTCCAGTTGTTCCATTCGCATAATATGCACCTATCGGTTTCATTAATAGTATTTTATTAAAATTATATAATACCAAGCGTTAACGAAGCAAGCGTATAATAACATTGTAGATCTACAAAACTCTTCGGGATAGCTTTAAGTGAGCCGCATGGTTCATAGTTTCTCATTATAATTTGGAGGATTGTATGGAAAAACAGCATATTCGTTTTCCGGAAAAGCTTGGCTTCGGCTTGTTTTCTGTTTCCTGTAACATTGTGATACAATTTGTAAGCACATTTATTTTGTTCTTTTATACGGATGTATTCGGCCTTTCTCCCGCCCTTGGCGGCGCAATAATAAGCTTCGGCGTTATTTGGGACGGCATAAACGACCCGTTGATAGCGTCGTATGCGGATAATCACCGCTTCAAAAACGGTGAACGCGTTCGGCCTTATGCGCTTTACGCCCCTATCCCTCTTGCAATAATTACTGTTTTGATGTTTTCCGCTTTTGAGCTGACCCAAACCGGAAAGGCTATTTATGCGGTAGCCATGTATGTGATTTTCTTTTCTTTGACGACTATTTTGCGCCTGCCAAGCTATGCGATGCCGCAGTTGGCAACAGGCAACACTCAAGAGCGTTTGTCGCTGAACACCTTTGTTTCCGGCGGCGCCAGTCTTGGCGGCGTGCTCGCCTCAGTTATGTGCTGGCCTCTTGTGCGGGCATTTGCGGGCGTAGATGCTGCGGGCGAAATGATAAATCCCAAATTCGGTTTTGTTATGGGTGCGGCAATAGTCGGGCTGATCGTACTTTTCGGCTCCTGGTTTTCATATTTCACAACAAAAGAACGTATTCGGCCTAAGATCGACACGGAAAACAAGCTTTCTATTATCGCTTCATTCCGTATGCTGCTTAAAAACAAAAATTTCTGCTGGAACACGGCGTTTTCTACGCTCTATTTCGTCAATAACACCCTGCTTACCACCACGCTCGTTTATTATTGCAAATATGTGCTGATGGATTCCGGCAAAACAACGCTTGTGATGGCCGTATTCGCGGTTGGCTCGCTTGCGGCGCTGCCATTGGTAAAAATAATGGATCGTAAGCTTGGACGCAGAAAAAACATGATGCTTGGCGCAGGATTGACGCTTTTATCAAAGCTGCCGTTCCTGCTTGCCCCGCGTTCGTTGTATGGAATGATGGCTTGCGCTCTTATAATGGGCTGCTCTGTTGCCGTCAACATAGTGGTGTTCAGCACTACCCGCGCAGAGGTTTCGGACATGGTGGAATTTGAAAACGGACGGCGAATTGACAGCATGGTAATTAACCTGATGGGCTTTATCAATAAATGCGGCACATCGCTTACAACGCTGCTCATAGGTCTTGTTTTGCAGCTTGCCGGCTATAACGGCGAGTTGGCCGTGCAGCCGGAATCCGCGCTGAGCGCAATAATAGCATTGATCGGCTGGGTGGCGGTCGGCATGTCTGTCGTTATGATCTATTGCGCCTCGCGCATCACTATTGAAGATGACGTGAAAAAAATGCATTTGGCACAGGGGGCGGAATAATATGATCGATCTGCTTATAAAAAACGCATCCGTATTGGATGGCACAGGATCCGCTGCGCTTATAAAAGATGTTGCTGTGCAAAACGGCAAGATAGCTGCCGTGGGTAAACTTGATGAGCTTGAGACAGCCGAAACGATAGACGCTTCCGGACTTACCCTCACACCGGGCTTTATCGATGTGCACGGGCATTCAGACCTTTTCGCTTTTGTTGACCCTTTGCGCGCTTCAAAGCTTTGTCAGGGCATAACTACGGAGCTTTGCGGTCAGTGCGGGCTTGGACCAGCTCCTCTCAGAGATCAATTTTTTCCTTATTACACCGCTTATTTTAAAAAGCAGGGCGCTCCGATATATCCAGACGCGCAGTCCTTCACAAGCTTTTCAGCTTATCTAAAGCGCATGGAAGCTTTAAAAACAGGCGTCAATCTTGCTTATTTTATTCCTCATGGAACTCTTCGCATGGCCGCTATGGGTTTATCCCCCGCCAAAGCTACGCAATCTCAGCTCTCAGACATGCTCTCTATGGTGCGAGAAGGTATGCAGGCGGGCGCTTTGGGCGTTTCATCGGGATTGATGTATGCGCCCGGCTCGTTTGCGGATGAAGCGGAGCTGACAGCCGTATGTATAGGCGTTGGCGAATACGGAGGAATATATACATCACATATGCGTAATCAGGCGGAGCTTCTTATAGAAAGCGTTGAGGAGACAATTCGCGTAGCAAAGAACAGCGGCTCAAAAGCCAATATTTCTCATCATAAGGCCAGCGGCAAAGCTAACTGGGGAAAAGTACAACGCAGTTCAAAGCTTATTCACTGCGCAAGCATACCCTGCACACATGACGTTTATCCTTATACGGCCGCCTCCACTACTATCAGCGCAACGTTGCCGCCAAAGTATTTGAAAATGGATCAGGATGATTTTTTAGAGCATATTACCAAGAAAGAGAATCATTCTGCGCTCGAAAAGGCAATATTCTCACCCAGTGAGGATTTTGACAACACGCTGGGTTCCTGCGGCTATGACGCTATCTTAGTCTTGAACGCGCCGAAGTCACCCATGGCCGAAGGCAAAACCATACGTCAATATGCCGGGCTTTTAGGAATAGAACCTTTTGACGCCTATATAAAACTTATGCTCGAGAATCAGCTTGCCGTCACATATGCTGGTTTTGAAATGGATGAAGACGATGTATGCACGCTGATAAAAGATGATCTTTGCATGTTTGGTACAGACGCTTTGTATGTTCAGGGAATGCCGATGACCCACCCGCGCGCTATAGGCTCTTTTCCGAGAATACTCGGGCGGTATGTGCGGGAGCAGCATTTGATATCGCTGGAGGAAGCGATACGAAAAATGACATGGCTTCCCGCGCAGGCATACGGTTTGGATAATAAAGGCCGTATTGAGGAAGGCTATGATGCGGACATGGTGCTCTTCAATCCGGAAACGATCATCGATCATTCGGATTTTTCAAGCCCGCTTTTACCTAACGAGGGAATTGAAAGAGTATATGTCGGCGGCCGGCTTGCGGTGCTGAATGACCGTGCTACAGGAGAGATGAACGGAAAACTGCTGCGGGCAAGATAATTATATAAAAAGGAGATTTTTATGTCACAGCGAAAGCGCATTCGCGATTGGATGGAGATACCCGGCTATTATTCACCGGGAGAACGTAACTCGATCACCGACGTTAAAGGAGTAAGCGTTGGGCATTACACATTGCATGAGAATGAGATACACACGGGCGTGACAATAATAATGCCCCATGAAAAAGATCCTTATATTTATCCTACTCCCTGCGCGGTCGCTGTTGGAAACGGATTTGGAAAGCTGACTGGAAGCCTGCAGGTGGAAGAGCTTGGCGTTATGGAATCGATGATAGGGCTGACAAGCACCTTTTCAGTGCCGCAGGTCGTTCAGGGCATATTGATGCATCAGCTTGGAAGCATGAGTCCGGATGATTCTTCAATGAATGTGCTTGTTGGAGAAACGAACGACGCCTATCTTAGCGATATGCGTTCCTTCCCCATTCGTCCCGAACACGTTGAAGAGGCGATTCGAAATCTAAGTTCAGATGTGACGGAGGGCTCGGTTGGCGCGGGATCGGGGACGATATGCTACGGCTGCAAGGGAGGCATTGGCACCGCTTCGCGAAAGGTTCAGATAAACGGGGAAGCTTACACTATAGGCGCATTGCTGCAAACAAATTTCGGAGGGCATCTGAATCTATATGGCAGGCAAGTGGAAACAGCGCCGCAGCCATGGGAGACAAAAGGATCGTGTATGATCGTTGTTGCGTGCGATGCGCCGCTTTCCGGCAGGCAGCTAAAGCGTATTGCCCGCCGCGGATTGATCGGCATGACCATGACAGGTTCATATATGGGTCATGGCAGCGGAGACTTCTGCATCGCGTTTTCAAACTTCGACGGCAATCTTTTTGAACGCCATGATAAAAGCCTTAGATCTTTCACCATATTATCTGACGATATGCTTAATCCTCTCTTTGCCGCCTGCGTTGAAGCTGTTCAAGAGAGCATATATAACTCGATGAGCATGGCAGAAAGCCTGACGGGAGTTCAATCTCATACAGTGCCTGCTTTTAGTCCCGAGGGCATATTATAAAAAGCTGTATGCACCTAAAGCATAGAAGGATTACGCGCTGCTATGGATAAAATGGAATGTCCGTTGGACACATATTGGCAGCAAAAAAACGGTAATAAATATGTAAAAAAAAGCCTAGACATTGTCTAGGCTTTTCTGGTCGGGGCGACATGATTTGAACATGCGACCTTTTGGTCCCGAACCAAACGCGCTACCAAGCTGCGCTACGCCCCGCAAAAAAAATGGAGCCAATGTGGGGACTCGAACCCCAGACCTGCGCATTACGAATGCGCTGCTCTACCAACTGAGCTACATTGGCTT
>CAYPAH010000038.1:0-4246 GCA_964408655.1 uncultured Oscillospiraceae bacterium
TGATTACACAACGGGGCGGTTTATTGTTGCATTTATGCCACTCTTATGTCATAATTTTCTTAACAACCGCTGTTCTGTCATATCAATGCCGAGCACGTCCGCTCACCCTGCCTTATCCACAGCCTTATTTCAAAAAAGCGAGCGTTTTCGGCACAAATAAAAAGGAGGTCAACTCTATCCATGGAAAAAACAGAAAAGAAAAAAATGCAGCTTACCGCTAAGATCTTGATAGGTCTTCTCGCCGGTGTAGTTGTCGGTCTCATTCTCAACGTCGCGGGTCTCGCAGACATCGCGAATAATGTTATCAAGCCCTTCGGCACCCTGTTCATGAACCTTATCAAAATGGCGATCGTTCCCCTGGTATTCGCCTCTCTGGTCATGGGCGCCTGCGGTCTGGGCGATGTAAAAAAGGTCGGCCGTATCGGCGGCAAGACCATCGTTTACTTCCTCTGCACCACCGCATTTGCCGTTTGCATCGGCCTTATTATCGGTAAACTTTTCAACGTCGGCTCCGGCATGATCCTTCCCACCGACGCGACTTTCGAAGCAAAAGAAGCCACCAGCGCTGTAGACACCCTGCTCAACATAATCCCCACCAATCCATTCAAAGCTTTGGTCGAGGGTAATATGCTTCAGGTCATTGCCTTTGCGCTCTTCATCGGCGTTGCTATCGCAGTCGTCGGCCCCAAGGCCGAGACCTTCAAGCAGGGCATGGAAGGCTTCGCCGAGGTTATGTACACCATAATCGGCGGCATCATGAAGCTGGCTCCCTATGCCGTCTTCTGCCTCATCATCCCCGTTGTCGCCACTCAGGGCGCGGGCGTACTTGGACCTCTTGCAATGCTTATCGTTGCCGTTTATGTGGCCTGCATACTGCACTCCGTCATCACCTATTCTCTCTCCGTTAAGTTCCTTGGCAAGATGAGCCCCATCAAGTTCTTCAAGCTTGCGGCTCCCGCCTCCTTGTTCGCTTTCACCACCGCCAGCTCCGCTTCTACGCTTCCCTTCTCTATGGAATGCTCCAAGAAGATGGGCGTGGCTCCCGACATCCGCTCCTTCGTGCTGCCCCTTGGCGCGACCATCAACATGGATGGCACCGCCGCTTTCCAGGGCATCTGCGCGCTGTTCGTAGCGGCTGTTTACGGCATTGATCTTACCGCCGGTCAGATCATCACCATCATCGTTTCCGCCACCCTTGCCTCCATCGGCACCGCCGGCGTTCCCGGCGCAGGTACCGTAATGCTTGGCATGGTTCTCACCACTGTCGGCCTGCCCCTTGAGGCGGTCGCCATCATCATGGGCGTAGAGCGTATCCTCGACATGGCTCGTACCAGCGTCAACGTCACCGGCGACATGGCTTGCTCCGTAGTCATCGCCGCTTCCGAGCATGAGCTTGACGAGAAGTACGCCACCATGGACGTGGAGGAAGCTTAAGCCCGTTTCTTCGAACAAATCTTGACAGCAACAGCAATAAATATGGCGCAGGACGAAAAATCCTGCGCCGTTTTTATATTTACATACAGACTTTAATGGATTATAGTATGCTAAGTAAAAGATTCACAAGGAGCTTGGATTTTATGAAGACCCTCGGAATAATCGGCGGCATGGGACCCGCGGCCACAGCGGACTTTTTTCAAAAGCTTATCTCTCTTACCGAATCCGCCGCGGATCAGGAGCATCTGCCGGTTTTGATAGACAGCAACACTCATATACCCGACCGCAGCGCGGCTATACTTCGCGGCGGGGAAGACCCGCGTCCGGAGCTTTGCAAAAGCGCCCGCCGCCTGGAGAAAGCCGGAGCGGAGCTGCTCGTTATCACCTGCAACACGGCGCATTATTTTTATGACGATGTGCAGGGCTGCGTGAGCATTCCCGTTTTATACATGCCGCGAGAAACCGCAAAGGCCGCAAGAGCCGCCTCGTATAACTCTCTCGCGCTTTTATCGACCTCGGGCACGGTAAAGAGCAAGGTGTATGAGGACGCATTCGCCCGCGAAGCGCCCGAAACAGAGCTGCTCATACCTGACGAAAAGGGTCAGGAGGCGCTTATGTCGCTGATATACAACGGCGTTAAGGCCGGAAAAACAAGCTTTGACACAAAAGAGACCTGCACCCTGCTCGAAGGCCTTCGCTCTAAGGGCGCGCAAGGCTTCATACTTGGCTGCACCGAACTGCCGCTTGCCTTTTCCATGTATAACATAGACGGCGTTACGCTCGACCCGACCACCGTGCTTGCAAAAGCGGCGTTGAAGGCTGCCGGAGCAAAGCTCAAATTCTAAAATAAGAATAAATCAAAGCTCCCGAATGCCGCGTTTCTGCGATATTCGGGAGCTTTAAGTTTTACTAAGGTTTTATTTACCGTTCTTTTTGCCCGTTTTTTTATCTTCCTTGGGCGGCTTGTATTTGATTATCGTTATGCCGCCGATCAAGGGAAGCGGGATCATCTTCCCCTGGAAGCCGCGTATTATCCCGAGTACCATCAGATAAAACAAGCCTCCGAAATATCCGAAGCAAATGGAGCGTCCCGGATTTTCAGCGCCTATCGCATTATCCATCACAAAGCCGATTATCAAAGCGATCAGCACGAGCAAGCCTTGATTTGCATGGAATGTACCGTACTTTTTATCCTTGCAGGCATACCACGGCACGAAAAACAGTATTCCGGTATATGCCGCCGCCGCAAGCGTCTTTTTGCTGCGCGCTTCGTTATATCCCTGCCGTTCAAGGTCATGCAGCTCCGCCGCGGGATCGTCCGGCGCGATAGCCTCCTGCGCTTTGCGCTCGGCTTCTTCTCTTTCCAGTCTCGCCGCCTCTTCGGCGGTAGACGGTTTGCGCTTTTTCGGCGCGCGCAGATCGGGAAAGACCTCCGCATCGGGCGCGGTTATAGGGCGCTTACAGGTAGGGCACACCGTGCAGCTATCCTTAACATCCTGTCCGCAATAAGAACATGCTTTCATTTATTCCATTCTCCATTCATATTTTACTCTGCGCTGAAAACGTAAGCTGTTTTGCTGCTGTATATCTGTCCCGCGCCCATCACTACCGACGGGAACGATGGGGTGTTCACCGCGTTTGGATAGCCCTGCGTTTCAAGGCAAAGGCCGGAATGCGAGCCGTGCATCCTGTCTTTCCCCTGCCTTTCTTCAAGGAAGTTGGCGGTGTAAAGCTGCACACAGGGCGCGTCGGTGATAATGCGCATTTTTATTCCGTTAGCCGCAGAAAGCTCCGCCACCTGACGGAAGCCGCTTCCCTTGAGCACAAAATTATGGTCGTAGCCGCCGGCTATCTTTAGCTGCGCGTCCTGCGCGTTTATATCCCGTCCCACAAGCTTTGCCTTACGAAAATCGAAGGGCGTGTCCGTCACATCCATCAGCTTTCCCGTAGGTATCAGCGTCTCATCGACCTCGGTTATCGCGTCAGAATCTATTTGCAGGCTGTGCTGCAAAATATTGCCTGTTCCTTGAAGGTTGAAATATGCATGGTTCGTAAGGTTAACAGGCGTTTTTTTATCGCTCACGGCATGATATGCGATTATCAGCTCGTTTTTAGCGGTGAAGCTTATGCGCACGGTGGTCTCCAGCCTTCCGGGGAAGCCGTCCTCGCCTTCACGGCTGACGCATTTGCCTATTATCGCGTCTTTTCCATCCTTGCTTATCTCCCATATCTTTTCACAAAAATAGTCGCCGCCGTGCAGGCATTTGTCCTTTTCATTCGCCGTTATGCGGTATGTTTTTCCGTCAATGGTGAACGATGCGCCCGCTATTCGGTTTGCGACGCGGCCAACCGTAGCGCCTATATATCCGCCCTGAGCCGGATGCACCGCCTCGGGATAGGCAAGCACGACGTCTGTCATAAGTCCTGCCGAATCCGGCACGATAAGGCTTCTCAGCGTAAGCCCGTAATCCATTATCTCGGCCACGCAGCCGTTGACGTTTTCTATGCGGTAGCAGTTTATGGTCTGTCCGTCTTCTGTCTTCCCAAAGATATATGAGCTTATCATTGCCTTCTCCTTTGAATACTTGGTGCGGGGCTTGCCCGCGCTTAGTGAACATTATAACAAAAGCCGAAGCTTTTTGCCACATAATAGCCTAATTGTGTGAAAAATGCCCATACATGTTTTGCGGCTTGCAATTCCCCTTTTATGCATGTAAAATAGGGGACAGTCAAAGTTTGCCGCGCTAGGCGGGGAGTCAGCGGTGCCCTATACCTGCAATCCGCTACAGCAGGGCTGAATTCCCGCGCCGAG
>CAYPAH010000038.1:4256-11140 GCA_964408655.1 uncultured Oscillospiraceae bacterium
ACGCTTGTGAGGCTGGCGCCGTCATGCGGCGTTGAAGGCCGGGTTCTGTGCAATCGGCAACCGCGAACCATGTCAGATCCTGACGGAAGCAGCATTAAGTGGAAATGTCGATGTGCCGCAGGCTTGCCTGGCCGGAGCCGCAGAGCCGGTTTACCGCTCATAAGCGTTTTGTCCAAGCATGGGTGCGCGGCATTTATTTGACTTATTTTATTTCAAGCATCGGCCTTGCTATCTCGAATTTAATCGTGTTAAGCTCCTGATCTCCGGTAGGTATCTCTACCATTACCAGCACAAGCCGCTCCTTTTCTTCTTCAACCTCTGTTCTATAACCCACGAACCACGATATTTCGCGGCTCTTGTCCGCGCCTATTTCCGCAGTACCCGTTTTTGCGGCGACCTTGCATGAGCGCACCTTCAAATTTCGTCCGGTTCCGTTTATCGTTGCATCTACGACGTCTTGAAGCATGGGCTCTATCGTCATTATGGCGTCTGATGAAACAACATCCGTTTTCCATATCCTCGCTTCGCTTTTTTCTATTTCTTTATAGCGAAAGCCCTCGGTTTCATAAACGCCCTCTATCAGGCGCGGCACGGCTATATCTCCGTCATTGGCAAAGGAACCGAACATCGCCGCAAGCTGTAATGGCGAAACGAGTATCTCGCCCTGCCCGTAACCGCTGTCGGCAAGCAGCTTAAAGTTCATCTCGGTCTCTTCGTTGACAAGCTGCGGCGTGGCTACAGCGATATCAAATGGTATCGACTCGGTAAAGCCGATATTTTCCATATATTTTTTATAAGGCTCCCAGCCAAGGAGCAGCGCGGCGTTCGCAAAATAGATGTTATCGGAATGTATCAGCGCCTTGCGCATATTAAGAGGTCCGTCGATAGGATAATTGATATGCGTGCGCTTTATCGGCGTCCATATCCATTGTCCGTATTCATCCGGCGTCCAATAGTCCTTTTCTATTTTTGACTGGTCAAAGGCATAGTCCTTGGTCAAAACGCCGGTATCCAACGCCGCCGCGGCCGTAAACGCCTTCATGGTGGAGCCGGGAGGATAAAGACCCTGCGTAAGGCGGTTGATGAGCGGCTTGTTTTTCATGTCTATCAGCTCATTATAGTCTTTTTTGCTTATTCCGCGCGCAAAAAGGTTCAGATCATAGCTGGGGTAAGAAGCGAGTGCGTCAACGGCGCCCGTAACCGGATTCATAACGACCACCGCCGCCGCAGTCATGTCTCCGTAAAGGGCGAGATCCAAAAGCTCTTCAAGCTCCTGTTGCAGCTCAAGGTCTATGCTTAAATTGATATCCTCGCCGTCCTGCGCCTCGCGTCTGAAAAAGGTGCGTCGGTTCACGCCGTCCTTCGTGCGGATATAGATGATCTCGCCGTCCTTGCCGCGAAGCTGCGTTTCATACTGGCGCTCAAGTCCCAGCTTGCCCACTATGGAGTCGCTGTTATAAAGCCCGTCCGCCTCGTCGCGCCCCTCGTTGAGCTGTTCTATCTGTTCTTCGTCAATAGCGCCCACATAACCGATTATATGCGCCAAAAGGCTGCCGTAGGGATATTCCCTCTGCGTGCCGTAATTGCCGTAATCTACGCCTATGCCATCGATAGAAAGAAGCTGCTGCTCTATCGAGCTTTCGAATTGATCGGTATAGTAGGATCTGAGCACAGCCATATCGTCATAAGCTTTGTCGAGCAGCTCGGATATCTTGTTCGGGTTCATGTCCAAAAGCCTTGCTGTCTGGGCGATAAAAAGCTCTCTGTCGCCTATTTTGGAGGGAACGGCGTATACGCTTATTTTCCCCGCGGTCATGGCAAGCGCGTCGCGCCCCGCCATTATGTCCCCGCGCTTTGCCGAAAGCTTTGCAAGGCGCACCGTGTCTCCCCATTCCATATCCTCAAATATCATTGAGGGAGTCCACTCTATATACCACTTTCCACTCTCGCGCATGGCAAAAAAGCGGCATTTCTCGCTGAAATCGCCTATGAGATCGGAATGATAGATAATGTCACAGTATACCTTTGAAAGCAGGTCTCCCTCTTCTATTTCTATATTTTCATATTCGATCCCGCTGATCTTTAAGACCTCGAATATACCGCTGTATTTATTGATGAAGGCTTCCCGGGTTATGCGTCCTTCTCTCTCCGTTTCGCCGGTATTTATCACGTCCGAGGCCAGCAGCTCGTAAGCCTTGTCGTATTCTCCGCTCTGAATATAAAGCATGAAATCCTCTATAACGCCGCGGCTTCCGGAGCTCACGGCGTCACAGCCGCAAAGGGACGGCAGCAGCAATATACACAATATCATGCTAAGCAGGCGCTTGTTATTCATACCCATTATTATAACTTGACGAGGGGAATGTGTAAATGCAAGCATTTATACTGCCAATGTCTTTCATTGACAGAGCCCGTCGCATTGGATAAAATAACTTGGTATGAATACCTTTATTCAGCATAGCTTACCACAGCGCGGCTCACACTCTCACCCAAGCAGCCTGCTTATCGGCATTCTGCTTGCGGTGGCTGTTTCTCTTTCCGCCATTTGGTGCGTTTTTACACTCAGCGCGCCGGATGGGCAGATAAGCGTATCGCTGAATGACGACGGGCAGCTCCGCAGCTTTCGCATTTGGCCCTGCACCGTTGAGGATCTTATAGTTAAAAGCGGAACTCTTCTTGAAAAAAGCGACATTATCGATCCCCCTGTTGACACTCAGCTCAAGGACGGCGACACCATCACAATAAAACGCGCGTTTCCCGTTGCCATCTCCTCGGAGAATCAGGTTCAGGTGCTTCATATGACGGGCGGAACTGTAGGCCAAGCGCTTAGCGAGGCGGGAGTTCATTACGATGTGGACGATGAGCTTTCAGAGCTTCCCTTTGCGGATCTTGCCCCCGGAATGCGCATTTTGCACACGACTGTGGACGTTCGCTATACCTCATCGGATAAAACGCTTTATTATCAGGATGTAACGGTAAAAGACCCTTCGTGGTACACCGAAAAAAAAGAGGTGGAGCAGGAGGGTTCAAACGGCTTGAAGCTCGTAACTCAGCGTATTCTTACCAAAAACGGGATGGAGGTATCGCGCGAGGTAGTAGACCAGACTGTGATAACCCCCGCAGTCGATAAAATAACCCGCGTAGGCTCAAAAATACATTATCAAACCAGCTATGTCGGCGAGACCCGTCTTTATCGTGACAAACCCGTCGCAGGCAAAAACGGCTGGGTGGAAATGACGGTATACCGCGCCACGGCTTATTGCAGCGGCAGCAGAACGGCCACGGGAACGCGACCCAAGCTCGGCACCATCGCCGTAAACCCGAAGCTCATCCCCTACGGCAGCCAGATATGGGTAAAGGGCTATGGCTATGGCACAGCGCAGGACACAGGCGCCTTCCGCAACTACAGCTCGCCCAAGAACAACGCGATAGACCTTTGGTTCAACACCGAAAAAGAGGCCAAGCGCTGGGGTTCAAAATATAACATGACGATACTCGTAAAGCTTAAATAGCTATGGAGAAGCATTTGCCGAATAATAATTTAGATCAAAACGACCCCCGCCTCCTCCTTGCCGCGCACGGGATCGCGCCAAACAAGGCTTTGGGGCAGAATTTTCTTATAGATGAAAACGCGATAAACACCATTTTGAACGCCGCCGATATCGACGGCAAAGCCGTGCTCGAAATAGGCCCCGGCCTTGGCGCGCTTAGCGGCGGCATCGTGAAACGCGCAAAAAAAGCCGCCGCCGTCGAGCTTGACGGGCGGCTTTATGATATTCTCCGCCAGCGTTTCGGGGATTCGCTTCTTTTATATCACGAAGATTTTCTTAAAACAGATCTTCCCTCCGTTTTTTCCGCTCTGGGGGACGGAAAAGTATGCGTGGTGGGCAATCTGCCATATTATGTAACGACGCCTATTTGTATGCGCCTGCTCGAAAGCCCGCTGCCTATAGAAAGCATGACCCTTATGCTTCAGCAGGAGGCTGCCGAAAGATTTTTTGCCCGTCCCGGATCACGTTTATATGCGCCTATGGCAATACTCACCCAGCTTTATTACCATGCGGAAAACATTCTTTCGCTAAGCCCCGTAAGCTATTATCCACAGCCCGAGATATCCTCCTGCGTTATCCGCCTCGAGCGCGGGCAGCTTACGTTTTGCGCCTCTCTTCCGCCGCTTCTTCGCGCCTGCTTCCATATGCGGCGCAAAACGCTGTTAAACAATCTCAAAACAGTTTGCGCCGATGTTGATATGATAAGGTCCGCGCTTGAAAAATGCGGCTTAAAGCCCGAATTACGAGCCGAGGCCATAGAGCCCGAAGCCTTCCTTTCTCTCGCGGAAGCCCTTTCATAGCTCTCCCGCAGCCTTGAGCGCCGTTGTGATAAGCGGCGCGCTTTTTTTATATATGCCTTCAAGATCGGCCAAGGGCAGCGGATTATGCCCATACCCGGCTTCCACGGTGAAGCCGGGTCTGTCAAAGGCTTGTATGAACCAATCCTTATAGCCCGCGAAAGCCGAAGCATACGGCGTTTCCTCTAGGGCATAGCCCGAAGCGGCGGAAAGCTTTTCCGCGAGTTCCCTGGCTCCCACGGGATCTTTGCTTCCGTAACGCCAATATATCACCTCGCCCTGCGTGTGAAAGGCAATGACAAAGCTGAAATCGTGAGAGCGGGTAAAGCAGTAAAGCGCGCGGCTTTCAGGCTCGGATAGCGCATATTCTCCCGCCCAGTCGCGGGGCCCCGCGCACAGCACGCCAAGCTTTTCTTTATTCATTCTTGCCCTGCGCCAGCCCGCAGGATAATTGAGATTCAGATCCGTCCCGTTGAAATTCGCCTTCCACCCACTGGGAAAGGGCTGCTCCGGCTGCGTTTTCGCCATAGCGATCATCATGTTTCTATATTTATCGTCCGCTGTTCCCATCGCTATATCCGCGCCGTCGGGATTGACGAGCGGCAGCAGAAAAAGCCTGCTCCCGCGATATAAGTCTTCGGCTTCTTCGCCGTTTATCATTCCCTTTCCCGCAAAAGCCGCGCTGTATTCCTCCGCATAGCGCAAAAGCAGCAGTGCCGTTATCCATTCGTTTCCATGATGCGCTCCGCTTATGAATATCTCCGTTTTGCCTTCGCCAATTTCAAGCATACGAAGTTCTTTTCCAAGTACGCTTCTGCCGATAGGATACGCCTTCAAAAAGCTGTGCCTCGCGGCAAGAGAATTCAGCCTTTCAAGCATATATTCGGAACTCGGTCTGTATGATCCTCCGGCCGTCACATCAATCCCGGCATCATGCGTTCGCAGTTTTCCACATTCCGCGCCAGATCATGGATATAGCCGGAAAGAGAAGACATTTTGCAAACGCCTGTCATGCCGAGAAATTGCCTGTTCACCTCAATAAGCTGCCTATAAAGCGAAAGAAGGGTATTGAATCTTTCTCTCTGCGCGTTAAGCTCCTGCTCCTGCATTCTCAGCCTTTCGCGCAGCGCTTCGTCCTTAAGACAGCTATCTCCCGCCTTCATGTTTTCAAGCGTTTCTATAGCTTTAGCTCCCCTGCTCGCGCTCAGCGCCAAAGCGCCCAGACTTTCAAAAAACGAGGTCACGTCCAGGCCCTCTACCTTGTCAAGCTCGCCCACTACGCCGCTCATTATCTCCACGATGCTGCCGCGCTTTGGCGGCCGGCCGGCGCGATTTCTCCTTACCCGCGCATATGGATCGCAGGCGGGCGTATTTTCCTCGGCGAGCCGTTCAAGCATTCGTTTTACTCTCTGGGGATCGCCCTTTACGACGGCGCGGTATTTGTTCTGATATCTTAGCATGGCCTTCGTGTCGCCGTTTCCCATGGCAAGCGTGCAGGCTCTGACGGAAATGCCTTTTGCCTGACTTGTGAGCACCTCGCGCAGCAGCCTATCTATCTCTTCCTCGGTAAAGGGCACAAAGGCCGGATTATCTCCCCTTGGCGCTAAGCTTTCGTCCTCTTTGAGCTTTGCGTAGTAATAGTTTCTTATGCTGTTTGGCTTGCGCCCTGTTTGCTTTGCCACATCCTCAAAAACGTTTTTCAGCGGCCGGCCCGTTCTGCGCGCGTCCCGAACGCCGTCAAAAAGCATTGCGGCTTCGGCGCTCCGCCAGCCCGAGTGTCCTATATTTGCCTGCATACAGCCTCCCTAAATATGTTTTATGTGTTAGTTAGTATTACCCATACACGGAAAATTCATCCGTTTTCTGTGGAATAAAAAACCAAAGCCATCTTTCTAAGACAGCTTTGGTTTGTTGCAGGGTAGATACGCTAGTTGTATGCGGCTTTCAATCGCCTTATTACATTTCCAAATTTCCTGTCGTGCGCGGGAATGGCAGCACGTCGCGAATGTTCGCCATGCCGGTGACATACATCACCATGCGCTCAAAGCCAAGGCCGTAGCCCGCGTGCTTCACGCCGCCGTATTTGCGCAGCTCAAGATACCAGTCGTAATCCTCAAGCTTCATGCCCATTTCCTTAATGCGCCTTTCAAGCACGTCAAGACGCTCTTCACGCTGGCTTCCGCCGATTATCTCGCCCACGCCGGGCACCAGCAGATCGGCTGCGGCAACCGTCTTGTCGTCGTCGTTCAGGCGCATATAAAAAGCCTTTATCTCCTTGGGATAATCCGTTACGAAAACCGGACGCTTATAAACTATCTCGGTGAGATAGCGCTCATGCTCCGTTTGCAGATCGCAGCCCCACTCAACGGGATATTTGAACTCGGCGCCGCTCTTTTTAAGTATATCCACCGCCTCGGTGTAGCTTATGCGCACAAAGTCCGAATTGACTACATTATCAAGTCTTTCAAGCAGTCCCTTATCGATAAAGCTGTTGAAGAAATTCATTTCGTCCGGGCAGCGATCGAGCACGGTGCGG
>CAYPAH010000038.1:11193-14913 GCA_964408655.1 uncultured Oscillospiraceae bacterium
AAGGCCATTTCCGGCTCTATCATCCAAAACTCCGCGGCATGACGTCCCGTGTAGGATTTTTCCGCGCGGAAGGTGGGGCCGAAGGTATAAATATCGCGGAAGGCAAGCGCAAAGGCTTCGCCGTAAAGCTGGCCGCTGACGGTGAGGTTCGCGCAGGTTCCGAAGAAATCCTGTGTGTAGTCAACAGCTCCGTCCTCGGTGCGCGGCGGGTCGTTCACATCAAGCGTCGTTACCTGAAACATTTCGCCCGCGCCCTCGCAGTCGCTGGCCGTGATAAGCGGCGTGTGCACATAAAGGAAGCCGCGCTCATCAAAGAAGCGGTGTATCGCCTGCGCCACTATGCTGCGCACGCGGAAGGCCGCCTGAAAGGTGTTCGTGCGGGGTCTCAAATGCTGTATCGTGCGAAGGTATTCCAAGGTATGGCGCTTTTTTTGCAGGGGATAATCGCTATCGCAGCTTCCGATTATCTCGATGGCGGAAGCCTTTATCTCAAAAGGCTGCTTGGCCTCCGGCGTAAGCTCCACCACGCCCTTAACGTTGATCGCGCAGCCCGTATTGAACTGCTTTTTTACCTCCGCTTCGAGCTCGTTCTGCTCATAAACGATCTGTACACTGCGAAAGCACGAGCCGTCGCTCATCTCTATAAAGCCGATGGTCTTGCTTTCTCTCGCAGTTTTGATCCATCCGGAAACCTCGATCTCCCCGGTATAGCTCTCCGGCGAGGCGATCAACTCACAAAGACGTATCATCCCGATACCCTCCCATTTTGAATAATTCATTGAAATTATATCTTATAGCAGTAGTATTTGCAAATCCGTTTTCATAAGTATAGATATACTCTGCAATAAATATACTTCTTCCATTTCCGGATAAACGAAAGCGAGGCAAGCTGATGTATACTTCTCCCGTGCCGCTAATGGTGATCCGCGCGGATGTGGACGCGCTCATAGAGCTTAACGGCCGTCTCTTAGGCGAATGCGAAAAAGGTTCATATCTGGCGTCGCCCGTTTCCGACGCGGGCGACTATTATGTTTGCGTTACTCCACTTTCCGCCGGACGCTATGCCATAACACGAAAGCTCAGCCTTGAGGACGGTCTTCCAGCAGGGCAGCTTCCGCCCGACGTGTCGGTTTGCATATGGCCGGGCGGCGTGATAGAGTTTATGCTGCAAACGGGAGGCTCGCCCGAAGCTTCGCCGCGCCCTCTTGAAACAATAGACGAAGCCGTGTTCTCAGATTATTCTTTAAGCCTTTGCCTGTCCGAGGATATGCAGCTTTATGCCGAGCGCGACGGCCGCCCCTTTTGCCGCTATTCTCTCGGAGATTATGAAAGCGGCGACTTTTCGCCGTACAGGGAATGGATGGGACTTATTCTCTATGGCAGGGACGAGCGGCTTTTGCTTTTTGATAACGAGCTGCAAACGGCGCTCGATGTTCGCGGCGACGCGGTATTTCTTGAAAACGCCCCGATATGCATAGAGCGGCTTCCCACCCTGCTGCGCCATGAAAAGCGCAGCATCTACAGCTATAACGGAAGCTCGTTTTCCGCGGGAAACCCGGAGCTTGGCTTTTTCACACGCAAGCGGCCTTATCCCAAGGACAGCCGCGAGCTTGGTCTGGCATTTTTTGAGGCTCTGCGCGAAGGCTTTGCCGAAGAAGCGGGCTCATACCTCAGCCGCGAGCTTCGCTCGTCCTTTTCGCTAAGCGAAATAGCTTCTTTTATCGGCCCTTTTTTC
Source organism: uncultured Oscillospiraceae bacterium (assembly GCA_964408655.1). Classification (GTDB taxonomy): domain Bacteria; phylum Bacillota; class Clostridia; order Christensenellales; family CAG-138; genus JAQVRG01. The sequence goes on from CAYPAH010000038.1 coordinate 12,929, forward strand.
AGCGTGCGGACGCCGCTTTCCGATTCGAGCGGTCAAATGTTCGGCCTGTGCGAGCTTACGGATCCTTATACGCAAAAAGCGCGGCTTTACCGTCTCGCTTTCAAAAACGGACTTATTTCGAACATCAGCGAAGAGGAATGATCGCTTGATGATATATCAGATCCGTGGCATAATATGGATATACACTTGCCGGAAGGAATGATGCAAAAATGCAGCTAAAGCGTTTGGGTCTTGGCATACGCTTCGATTTTCTCGATATGGTCCCCTATGAAGAGGTTCAGCGCCTCGTTTTTGAGGAGATCTTTTCTATACTTACTCTTTCGGATGTGTCGGGACTCGATATTTACGGCGGCACGGTCACATCTTCTCTCGGCGGCGAAAATATCTACACCGTCGTTATCATGGGCGGCAAGCTCAGGCGTATGCGGCGCATATATGACAGGCTTCATCAGGACGCGGCCATTGGCATGTATCTTTGCCACACTCAGCCCTTCCTTGAAAACAACCGTCTTGCCGAGATGGAAGCCCCTCCCTATTTTGGTCAGGTAGGCAAGGACGGCTATCTTCACGGCGGAAATTCCGAGCTTGGCATTCGCGTTTCAAACAGCCGCGGAAGGCGGCGTAATGTCGGCAAGGGCATACACATTCTTCTCGCCCCCTCGTCGCTCAGGTCTATTTCCGCGATAGACGCCGTGAAGCGCCTCACTTTTGCCGCGCGCAGCTCTTTTCCCGGCGTTCGCATACTTCCCTTTCCGCTTATCACGGGCGAAGGATGCGCGGCGGCTCTTGCGACGGCCGCAAACGGCAGCATTCGCCGCGCCGAGGTCAGCGCCACCGGAGAAAAGCTTTGCTACAGCGTGCTTCGCGGCAAGATAGCCGTTATCGAAGCGCAAAATGATTCTTATGCCACAGGCGTAGCTATACGCCGCGCGCTTGATGAAGGACTAAAAACGATCTATATAACCCGCGTCGCCGCAAGCGACGAGGGCATGGGCTGCGCCCGCGCGCTTGGCGTTAAGTTTTTCAGCGCCGACGGGCAGCCGATCGAATCTCCCGAAGAGAATATGACGTCTGACGTCGAGCTTCTCCATCCCATGGCGCAGGGTGCGCGCTTCATACTCATGTGCGACAGCAAAAGCGACTCGCTTGGCTCTATCGTGATGGATATGCTGCATGTGAAAAAGCAGGACGCCCTTGAAGCGATACTCGACGCGGCCGGCTTTGAGCGCCTGCTTACAGGCAAGGCGCTGGTGGTTACCGGCGGAGAGGACATTTCCATGGAGGGCAGTCTCGGCTGGCGGGCAATGCGCAGCATTTCACGAAGATGCATAAAGTTTAAGGTACCCGTAATAGTGATGACCTGCAATAGCTGGGATGATCCCGATTTTGAGCTTCGCAGCCCGCAGGACGCCGTAGGCATAGTAAAAATGCCGCTCAAGGCCGACATGAGCGCGGAAGTGGCCGGAAATCTGTTTGATGAAACGGCCAACCGCGTGTTCCGCTTTATCCGTCTCGGCCGCGACGTTGAAAAGATCGGCGCACCAAAAAAGGAACCGCGCCGCATTCGCTATCTTCCTCATCAGATCAAAAAGCGCCTTATCAGCGACGAGACCGGAAGCGCCGAGTTTTGGGATTAAGGCCGTTCCAACAGGCATAAATATAAAAAGCCGCCCTTGAGGGGCGGCTTTAATCTAACGTTCTTCCTTATAGCAGGTTTTTTATTTTTACTCGGCTACGTAGGGCAGCAGAGCCATAATGCGGACACGCTTGATGGCGATAGCCAACTCGCGCTGATGCTTGGCGCATACGCCGCTCATGCGGCGGGGCATGATCTTTCCGGACTCGGTAACATACTTGCGAAGCCGGTTCACGTCTTTATAATCGATATGCTCAAGCTTATCCACGCAGAAACCGCAGACTTTGCGCCGGCTCTTGCGGGGACGGGGCTTCATTTTGCGTTCTTCCATGGTCAAACTCCTTTCTGA
>CAYPAH010000039.1:0-14748 GCA_964408655.1 uncultured Oscillospiraceae bacterium
GATCTTTTCCGATAGTTCTTTAACCGTAATATTTTCCGTAGTGATCACCGCCTTTTCGATTACGATGGGTTCCATTTTATGCACCATCTGAGCCTGTGCCTTGCGTCTGCTGCGATGGCGCATATTCTCGTCATCATAACCCGTGGGCGCTGTCTCACGCATAAGCGTCCGTTTGTTTTTAGCGCGCTGGCTTTCGTCCTTTGCACCGCCGCGGCGATCCTTGGTGGTTCCCACGGTTCTGGCTTGAGGACTGGCCTTATAGCCATCCTGCGCGGGCTTTGCGGCCGTGCGCGCCGGAGTTTGCGCCGCGGCTGCCGGAGCCGCTCCGTTTCGAAGAGGCGCGCCCGTTCGCGGCTGCATGTTTCTGTTGGCGTTTGGCCGCTGCTGCGGTTGTTGAGCCGGCCTGTCGTCAGTGCGCGGGCGCGGCGGACGCTGTTCCTGCCGCGGCGCAGCATTTCTGCGTTCCTGAGCTGCGGCGTCGGCGCGCGGATCAAAGCTCTGCTCAGGCTTTACTGCCGGCGCAGGCTTGGGCGCTGCAACAGCTTCACTAGCGGGCGCGGCTGCCTGAGCTTCGGCAACAGCGGGAGAAGCTTTTTCCTCTTTTTCTGGCGCTTCCACAGCGGGCTTTTCCTCCGCTTTGGGAGCGGCAGGAGATGCTGCGGCCTCTATATCCTCCGCCTCTTCATGCTCGCCCACATGGAAAGCGAGATCCTCCTCGCGCGAGAGTATCTCACGCAGGCGTTCCGCTTTTTCTCTTTCTATCTGCGCCTTGCGCTCCGCCTCTTCTTTTTCGGCGAGAGAGCTTTCCGCGCGCTTAACATTTTGCAGGCAGTTGCTCATTTCACCCTGCGCAAGCTTGATGCGCTCAAGCAGTTCCTGCGCTTGTGCATGTAGTTCTTTTGCCGTGTCCGTAACCTTGACTTTTGCCATCAATCAACACCCCCGTGTGCTTTTTGCTGAATCATGCGGGCGAACCCGCCGTCCGTAACCGCGGCTATCATTCTTCCTCCGCGGCCTATTGCATTATCTAAATCCTTTACGCTGAGGCAGGCTATTCCCGCCCTTTCGCACATACCCTCATAGCGGGCGCGCGTCGCCTCGGACACATCGTCATCCAAGGCTATCAGCAGTGCTTTGCCGCTTTTCACGGCCTTTTCACAGGCAAAGTCGCCTGATATTATCTTTCCTGCGCGCTGAGCAAAGCCGAGCGCCGATCTTACAGCGTCATTTTCCACCAAGCTGCTCCCTTAGCGCCTCATATACCTCCGGCGAAATGCGGCAGTCCAGAGCTCTTTCCAAAGCTTTTATCTTCTGCGCCTTTTCAAGACATGCTGCATCGGCGCAGATATAAGCGCCGCGTCCGTTCGCCTTGCCGGTTTTATCGAGCGTGACCCTTGCGCCTTCGCCTTCATCAACGGCGGCGCAGCGCACGATGCGCACCATTTCCTTTTTGGGCTTCATCTCACGGCAGGCAACGCACATGCGCATGGGAATCTTATTGGCCATGTTTACGCCTCCGTATCGTCTGAAACTTCCTCCGCTTCCATGACCTGCGCGGCTTCTTCGGCCTCCTGCCGCTCATATGCCGCCATTTCCTCTTCGGCCTGCGTCTGGCTCTTTATGTCTATCTTCCAACCGGTAAGCTTGGCGGCCAGACGAACATTCTGTCCTTCCTTGCCTATGGCAAGAGAAAGCTGATTATCCGGCACGATCACCTTCGCGGCCTTCTCGGTTTCGTTTATATAAACCATAAGCACGCGGGCGGGGCTGAGAGATTTTGCTATATAAACCGCGGGATCTGCGTCCCATTCGATGATATCGATTTTTTCGTTATGCAGTTCGCCCACTATCCGCTCAACGCGAATGCCCTTTTGGCCGACGCACGCGCCAACGGCGTCTACCTGCGGATCGCTCGAATGAACGGCGACCTTCGTGCGGAAGCCCGCTTCTCTGGCGATGGATTTTATCTGCACGATGCCGGTCTGTATTTCGGGTACCTCAAGCTCAAACAGGCGTTTGACAAGGCCGGGATGGGTGCGCGACACCAGTACCTGAGGGCCTTTATTGGCCTTTCTCACCTCGAGAACATAGACCTTGAGCCTGTCGGCATTGTTATATGTTTCGCCGGGTATGATCTCGTTGGGAGCTATCACGCCGTCGGTCTTGCCAAGTTCAACATAAACGCCGCCCTTTTCCACACGCTGCACGATAGCCGTAAGGACTTCGTTTTCTTTTTCAACATATTCGTCGAATATAACGCCGCGCTCTGCTTCGCGTATGCGCTGCACCACCACCTGCTTCGCGGTTTGGGCGGCTATGCGTCCGAAGGACTTGGGATTCACCTCTTCTTCAAGAACATCGCCAAGCTCATAAAGCGCGTTTACCTTGCGGGCGTCCTGAAGGGTGATCTCGCCGTATGGGTTTTCCACGTTTTCAACTACCGTTTTTGAAGCGAATATCTGCACTTCGCCGGTATCGCGGTCAACGACCGCGCGCACGTTATTATTTGCGCCAAAGTTGCGCTTATATGCGGCGACCAACGCCGCCTCAAATGCGTCGATCAAAACATCCTTGCTTATGCCGCGTTCTTTTTCGATCGCGCCAAGCGCTTCAATAAAGTCGGAATTCATGCTTGTTTCTCCTTTATAATCTCGTATACTCAATATAATTACAGACTGCTGAAATCTATATACGGCACTATCTTTGCCGCATCCTTACGGGTAAAGCTCATTTCCCTGCCGTCACAATCGATAGAAAATTCCGTATCGTTATAGGCTTTGAGCACTCCCGTAAATTCCTTCTTTTTTTCTCTCGGCGCATAAAGCTTCACGCTTATCTTCTCGCCAAGATTTCTTTCAAAATCCTTATCGAGCTTCAAAGGTCTGTCCAGACCTATAGAGGAAACGCTTAAAAAATAACTTTCCGCAATAGGGTCTTTTTCATCCAAAATAGGCTCTATTGCCCGCGAGACCTTTTCGCAGTCGTCTATATCCACGCCGCCCTCTTTATCGATATACAGCGTCAATATCCACGCGCCCTGCTCTTTTTGATATTCCACATCATAAAGCGAATATCCCATATCGGCGACAGGTTTTTCCAGAAGCTGCGCCACTATTTCGCTTGTTTTCAAATACGGCCTCCTCTGCCTTTTCAAAATAAAAGAGCGGGAAAGCCCCACTCTTAACAGTCCAAAATACAGCGATTTGCTGACCAACATGGCGATTATACCACGCAAGAGGCGATAAGTCAAACCTTTCTCCCTAAATATGGGGCTTCTTTAAAAGAGCGAAAGCTGATTACGCTCCGCCATACCGTCGAGGCAGCCCGCCTCACGCAGCGCCGTGACCACCCCGCTGTTCGCCTTGGTTCGCTTTTGAAAATCCTCTATTGAAATATACGCGCCGTTCTTTGCGGCTCTGGCTATGCCCTCCGCCGCGTTCTCGCCCACGCCCGCAACGGCGCAAAGCGGCGGACGAAGCGAAGCGTCCTCTATCAAAAAACGTTTCGCGTCAGATTTATAGATATCCACATCCAGCAATTCTATTCCCCTAAGGTTCATTTCGTAAACCACCTCCAGCGTAACAAGAAGGTCGGCCTCTTTTTGATCGATGTCGTTGCCCTTTTTCTTCAACGCCTTTATGTTTTTAAGCACCTGCGCGGCGCCGCCTCTTGCAAAGGCCTGATCGAAAGCGTCCCCCGCACGGCACTGATAATACACCGCATAAAAGGCCAGAGGATAATGAACTTTATAATAGGCCACCCTGAAAGCCATCATAACATATGCCGCCGCGTGAGCGCGCGGGAACATATAGCCTATCTTTTTGCAGGAATCGGCAAACCAGTCGTATATGGGCAGCTTGCTCATATGCTCTTCCATCTCGGGACTTAAGCCGCGCCCTTTACGCACGCTTTCCATCGTTTTAAACGAGGTGGAAGGATCTCCGCCTTTTAAAATGAGATAGTTCATTATATCGTCGCGCGTGCATATAACGTCGCGAAGCGTCGCCTTGCCGCTTTTCACAAGATCCTGCGCATTGCCAAGCCACACATCCGTTCCATGCGAAAGACCCGCTATTCTTACCAGTTCTTCCATCGTGGTCGGGCGGGTATCCATGAGCATCTGGCGAACGAAGCCCGTGCCGAATTCGGGTATGGCGATAGAGCCAACGTCGCACTCAAGCTCCTTGAGGTCTATGCCCAAAGGCTCCTGTGTGGAAAAAAGCTTCATCGTTTCAGGGTCGTCCTGCGGTATCTCCTTGGGATCGAGCCCCGTTATATCCTGTAGCATCCTAAGCGCCGTAGGATCGACATGGCCGAGAATATCAAGCTTTACCAGGCGATCATCCATGGCGTGAAAGTCGAAATGCGTCGTTATCGTTCCGGCGGAAGCCTTGTCCGCGGGGTATTGTATGGGTGTGAACTCCATAATGTCGTTTCCTTCCGGCACTATGACTGTCCCTCCCGGATGCTGTCCCGTAGTTCTTTTAACTCCGGAGCAGCCCATGACCAGCCTGTCTATCTCATCCTTTGACAGGCTAAGGCCGTTCTGCTCGCAATATTTCATAACGTAGCCGTATACGGTCTTTTCCTGCAAGCCGGAGATTGTGCCCGCGCGGAAAGCGTGCCCCTTGCCGAACATGACCTCGGTATAAGCATGTGCGCGCGGCTGATATTCGCCTGAGAAGTTCAGATCTATATCCGGCGTCTTGTCGCCCTTGAAGCCGAGGAAGGTCTCAAAGGGTATCTCATAGCCGAGCTTTAGATATTTGGTTCCGCATTCGGGGCAGAGCTTGTCGGGAAGGTCTATTCCGCAGGCATATTGGCCGCGGTCAACATCAAAATCGCTGTGCTTGCAGTTTGGACACACATAATGCGGCTGAAGCGGATTGACCTCGGTTATCCCCGCCATCGTCGCCACAAAGGAAGAGCCGACCGAGCCACGGGAGCCTACCAGATACCCGTCGTCGTTGGATTTTCGCACGAGCCGCTGCGCCATAAGATATAGCGAAGCATAGCCGTTGCCGATGATCGAGTTAAGCTCTTTATCGAGCCGCTTTTGCACTATCTCCGGCAAATGCTCGCCGTAGATCTCATGCGCCCGCGTTTCCGCCATGCTGCGAAGCTCGTTGTCCGCGCCCTCGAATTCCGGCGCATATGTCCCCTTTTCCGAAAGGAAGGGCGGCATCGCCTCACAAAGATCGGCAATGCGGTTCGGGTTATCGACGACCACCTCTTTAGCCCTGTCCTCGCCGAGATATGAAAATTCCTCAAGCATTTCCTGCGTGGTCTTGAAATAAAGCGGCGCCTGCTGCTCCGCATCCTTAAAGTCGCGGGCGCTCATAAGCACCGCGCGAAAGACGGAATCCTCCGGCTCAAGAAAATGCACGTCGCCCGTCGCCACCGTCATTTTGCCCAGCTTATCGCCCAGCTCTAATATGCGTCTGTTGAGCTCTCTTAGCGCATTATCGTCCTTCACGCGCTCCTCTCGCACAAGAAAGGCGTTATTGCCTATGGGCTGGATCTCCATATAATTATAAAAATCCGCGATCTGAAGCAGCTCGTCTTCGCTTTTTCCATCGAGCACGGCATGAAATATTTCTCCGGCCTCGCACGCGCCGCCGACGATTATGCCCTCGCGGTAAAGCGAAAGCAGGCTTTTAGGTATTCTCGGCACTTTTTTCAAATGATCCAAATGAGCATATGAGACCAAACGGTAAAGATTCATAAGCCCGTCGTGGTTCCTCGCAAGCAGGATGATATGAAAGGTGCTACGCTTTCCCTTGATCTTTTCCTGAACGCGGCACGGGAAAACCGGGATGGTCTCGATGTTTTTTTCGCGCAGCTTAACGAGCATCCCGCGCATGATGGAGGCGGTGGCTTTTGCCCTTGTCAAGGCGTTCCCCTCGCATTTGGGAGCGGGCTCGCGAAGCATGTCCTCATAAAGCCGCGAGGCGTCCGCAAAGATAAAGCTCGCCGGAAGCTCAAGGCGCTCTCCATAGGCGCTTATTACCCGCGCAGTCTCTGCGTCCATGACGATCACTTCGCCCTCGGTAAAGGCGTATATCTCGCGCAAAGCGTCGTAAAGAACGCTTGCGCCCGCAATATCCTCTTCGCTTATCCCGCTTTCCGTTTCCAGTTCCTTAGGCAGCGGCATTCCGGGATCGACAAGTATGCGCCGGCTTTCAAGATCTTCCTTCTCGGTAAAACGCATTGCGGATATTTCAAAAATATAGGGCAGCTCAAGCCCCTTGGCGCTGGTAATGCAGACCGAGGCAAATCTCTGCCCTTGATAATGACACAAGCTGCAATCCGGCAGCAGATATCCCTCAACGCCAAGTATGACTTTTATTTCCTTGCCGTCCTTTTTAAGCTTGTTGGCCGCGTTCACCGCGGCGGGAAAAGCCTGAACAACGCCGTGATCGGTTATCGCCACGGCCTTATGTCCCCATCTGGCAGCCGTCTTTACCGCGTCGGCAGGCTCAACAAGGGCGTCCATGCTCGACATTTTTGTGTGAAGGTGCAGCTCTACTCGCTTTTCCTCCGCCGTATCGGTGCGCCGCAAAGCAGGCACTATAGCTATATCGCGGGCGTTTATGCACATTCGCTTGAGCCATGTGTCCATATTATAATTGCCGTATACCAGCAGGCATTCGCCGCTCTTTTTGCAGCCCTCCACCTTTTCGGCGACGAGCTTTTCATTTTCGTTTAAAAATACCTTTACCGGCAGCGTGCCTGTCTTATCGGTTATAACTATTTGAAGGATAAGCCCTTTATCGCGCCTCTCCTTTATCTCCATAGAAAGTATTGTGCCGCAAACGCTTATATTTCCGGCGTTTTCCTGCACATCGGACATTCGCACGCATTTATCCGCGCGCGGCATATTTCTTCCGTATATCTGCGCTCCCTTTTGCGCGGCAGCTCCCGCGCGCTCTTTTTTTAGCGCCGGAGTTCCAGACGTCTCGGTATTCTGTTTAACAGAAGCGGCGGAAGATCGAGCTCTTGCTGGAGCGAAAGCGGGGAGGGGGATCTTTTCATCACGCGCCGGCATCTTGCCGCCGCCCTTTAGCACAAGGCGCATGGGACGTCCCAATATGCTTTCAGCTCTCGCTTCGTATTGGCTGACATATTCGGAAAGATTGCTGATGTGCAATAATGCCTCGGGAACTTCGGCTTTTATTGCGCCGTCGTCATATTCCCACGCCGCATCCAAAAGAAAGGGACGCAAAATAGGATTTTCCTTCAGCCATTCTCCGCAAAGATGCGCGGCAAGCTTTTGAAAATCATTTTCGAGCATGGCTTCGGCATTTGGATATTCTATGCGCATATTTGTCTGACAGCCCGGCATTCCGGAGCGTATCAGCTTTTCGATCTGCTTTACCTCTTCATCGCTCAAAAGCTTTTCAGCCGTCAACGAAGCTTCAAGCCGGTTATTTCCGCGCGAAAAACGCACGTCCGCCAGCCTGACAGAAAGTTTTTCAAACAGGATTTCAAGCTCGTTATCCATTCTTTGCCATCTCTATCAGTTTAAATATGGCTGTTTCCGCATCGAAAACGCCCATCTGCCCGCCCTTGGCAAACAGCATCGCTTTTTTTCCGTGATCTCCGAAGGCAATTCCCATATCGGCTTCCCTCGCCTCGCCCGGGCCGTTCACTATGCAGCCCATTACCGCAACATGCAGCGGTCTGTCTATATCGCATAATTCCTTTTTTACCCGCTCAACAACAGGCAAAAGCTCAAAGCCCGTACGGCCGCAGGTGGGGCAGCTCGTTACCCTGAGCCCTTCGCTTCGTATGCCCGCCGCTTTGAGTATCGCCCTGGCCGCGTATATCTCTTGAAGCGGATCGCCCGTCATAGAAACTCTTATTGTGTCGCCAATACCTTCTAAAAGCAGCGTGCCAAGCCCCACGGCCGACTGCACGAGCGCATCCTCGCCCGCGCCGGCCTCGGTTATGCCAATATGCAGCGGATAATCCGACGCTTCATGCATCAACCTGTATGCCTTAACGCAATCGGGCACGTTTGAGGCTTTGAGCGAGAGCACTATATCATAGAAACCCGCTTTTTCAAGCAGGGCTATGTGTTTTTGCGCGCTCTCTACCATAGCCTCGGGTATCGGGCCGCCGTATTTTTGCAAAAGCTCCTTTTCAAGCGAGCCAGCATTTACGCCTATGCGTATCGGAACTTTATGCGCCTTGGCGCAGTCCGCAACAGCCTTCACTCTGCCCTCCCCGCCGATATTGCCGGGGTTTATACGCAGCTTGTCAACGCCGTTTTCCATGGCCGCTATAGCCAGACGATAGTCAAAGTGGATATCGGCCACAAGCGGAATATGTATTCTGGACTTGATAGCGGGAATAGCCCGGGCGCAGTCCTGATTATAGACCGAAGCGCGAATTATCTCGCAGCCCGCGCTTTCAAGCGCCAGTATCTGCGAGACTGTCGCCTCGATATCCGCCGTGTCCGTATTCGTCATTGACTGTATGGTGATATTCGCGCCGCCGCCTATTGGCAAAGCGCCGATCTTAAGCTGTTTTGTCATTGCAGAAGTCTCAATACATCCTTATAAGTCAAAAATACAACAAGCGCCATCATAAGTCCAAAGCCGATAAGATGCACCATGCCCTCGGCATTTTGGTCTATGGGCTTACCTCTTATCGCCTCTATCGCCATAAACACCAGCCGCCCGCCGTCAAGCGCGGGGAAGGGAAGAATGTTTATCACCGCCAGATTGATGCTTATAAGCACCGTCATGCGAAGCACAGTCTCAAGGCCAAGACGAACCGCCTGCCCGATGATATCTATCATCATAACAGGGCCGCCTACGTCGCCATCCTGCACCTTGCCGCTGAAAAGCTGTCCGAAAAAGCCGAACATAGAGCCGACCATGTCGCCCACATAGCCAAAGGAATTAGCAAAGCAGGTGAAAAACGGAAAATGATATCTTGCTGGCTGAATCGTTACACCCAGCATATTGCGTCCTTCCGCCTCGTTATAAATATCGTGCAGCTCGAGAGTCACCTTTTCGCCCGCGCGATCCACTATAACTGTGCAGCTTTCGCTTTCAGCCCCCGCTATTGCTTCGGTAGCGTCAGTATAATAATCGATACGCTTTTCGCCAACGCCAAGAAGGATATCGCCCTCTTTCATCCCCGAAAGAGCTGCGGGAGAATCCGCGCCGGAAAAACCGGCAATCTGCGGCATATAATCGCCATACACTACCAATGTTATCACGGCGAAAACTATCGCGAAAAGCACATTCATAAGCGGCCCCGCGATGACCACGAGCATACGCTTCCAAACAGCCTGCTTGTTGAAGGCGCGAGGGCTGTCGCTTTGCTCGTCCTCGCCCTCAAAGCGGCACATTCCGCCTATCGGAAAGGCTCTTAGGGAATATTGTATGCCGTCCTTTTCCTTTTTCCACACGACAGGCCCCATGCCTATCGCAAATTCGATGATGCCAAAGCCGAATTTTCTGGCCAGCATAAAATGTCCAAGTTCATGCACGAAAGCCAATATGCCGATGACCAGTAAAGCGCACAAAATCGATATTATCGTTGTCAAAGCCGCATCTATTCCTTTCTCGCAAGTATTCTTGCCGCCGCGTCTATCTCAAGGATATCCTCAATACTTCTCGCCCAGCCGCCGCCGCTATGTTCCATGGCATATTCTACCCTTTCGGCTATGTTGGTAAAACCGATCTCGCCTCTAAAAAACATTGCCGAGGCTTCTTCTTTTGCGGCGTTATAAACTATCGGCAGCGTTTCGCCGTCCGCCAGTGCCTCATAAGCAAGGCGTATAGCGGGAAAACGCTCCTGATCGGGCTCTTCAAAGCTCAGCTTGCCGGCAGCGCTCAGATCCAAAGCGCCAAAGCCAAGCGGAGCACGCAGCGGATATGTCATGGCGTATGCTATCGCAAGGCGCATATCGGGCTTGCTCATTTGCGCCATCGTGCTGCCGTCGGTGAACTCCACAAGCGAGTGCACGATGGACTCTGGATGGATGAGCACATCGATCTTCTCTACTTCAAAAAGATATGCCGCCTCCATTATCTCAAGACCTTTATTGAACAAAGTGGCCGAATCCAGAGTTATCTGCTTTCCCATGCTCCACGTCGGGTGCTTTAACGCCATTTCCGGCGTTACATTTTTCATTTCTTCTTTCGTGAAATTGCGGAAGGGACCGCCCGAGGCAGTTAGTATCAGCCGCTTAACGTCCTTTCGATAGTCGGTAGCGGCAAGGCACTGAAAAATGGCCGATTGCTCGCTGTCTATCGGCAATATCCTTCCGCCATAGGCGTCAAGCGCGTCCCAAACGAGATTATGCGCGCAAACCATGCTCTCTTTATTTGCAAGAGCGACGGTCTTGCCCGCGTGCAGAGCGCTTAAAAGCGGCAGCATACCCGAAAAGCCGCTTATGGCGTTCACCACAAGATCGGCCTCGTCCAGAGCTGCCAGAATAGACGGAGCGTCCTTGCCCACCACGAGCTCCGCGCCGATATCGGCCTGAGCCTCGCGCATGGTCATAGCCGCTTTTTCATCCGTTACGCCTATATAGCGAGGCATGAATTCGACTGCCTGCTCTATAAGCGTCGCCGTATCTTTATATGCGCATATGGCTAAAAGCTGAAATTCCTTCGGATCCGCCCTTATCACATCCAAAGTCTGTTTTCCGATGGAGCCGGTAGAACCCAACAACACAAGCTGCTTCATTACTGCCTCACAAAAAAGCTTATTCTAGTGAACCGTCAATAAAATATAGAGCAATGCGACAGGCGCGGAGAAAAGCACGCTGTCAAGGCGATCCATAACGCCGCCATGCTCCGGGAATATCGTTCCGTAATCCTTTATCCCCGCCCAACGCTTGACCATTGAGGCAAACAGATCGCCAAGCTGCCCAACGGCTCCGCATAAAAGCCCGAGCAAGGCAAGCGTCAGAAATTCGGGTTTATTATCCCACAACGGGCTCAAGGCCCATGTAAGTATGCCGCCGAGCACTCCGCCAAAGAGTCCCGCTATGCTTCCCTCCACGGTTTTTTTCGGGCTTATCTCGGGACAAAGCTTGTGCCTGCCAACGGCCGTGCCCACAAAATAAGCGGCTGTGTCGCCAAGCAAAGGCCCCGCAAAGCAAAGCAGCATAAGCGTTCTTCCGATGCTTTTATCGGCATAATCTACTATACAGACCAGTATAGCATAGAACAAAAGCGGATATATAGTTATAAAAAGTGAAGAAACGATGTCTTCCATAGTACGTTTTTTGTTCCACAATCGCTCGCTCACGCTCAGTATTGCGCAAAACGCATAGCAAAGGGCAAGTCCCAGCGCGCCATACATTGCATGTGCCGCATACATCAGCCCCGCGCAGGCATAAGCCCCGCTGAGAAAGGGCGAAAAGCCCTTCATTTTTATGGCCTGACCCATTTCATATACGCTGAGCACCGCTATCGCGGTAAAAAGCACAAAGCTGATATAGCCGCCGAAGATCAAGGCGAGAAAAAAGACGCTCGCCAAAGCGACGCCGACTATTATTCTTGTTTTCATCTTACTTCACTCCTCCATAACGTCTATCCCGCGAGGCATAATCCGCAAGAGCCCGCATATATTCTTCATCAGAAAAATCCGGCCAGTATGTGCCGGTAAAATACAGCTCTGAATACACCGTTTGCAGCGGGAGAAAATTAGAAAGCCTTTCTTCTCCGCTTGTGCGTATGACCAGATCCACATCCGGCTGTCCAGAGGTGTAAAGCTTTGCCATCAAGGCTTCTTCGTTTATATCCTCTAAGCCTATTACCCCGTCGCGGAGCTCCATCGCAAGCTGCTTTGCAGCCCGAACCGCCTCTGCGCGCCCGCCGTAATTAAAGGCGATATTAAATATAAGTCCTTCGTTCTTCGCGGTTTTTTCCATAGCGGAGCACAAAAGCGAACGAACTCCCTGCGGTAGGCCTTTAAGCTCGCCGATAACTTTTATTTTCACATGGTTTGCGTGAAGCTCGTCAATCTCTTTAACGAAATATTCTCTGAGCAGCTCCATGAGCGTGTCTATCTCCGCCTTGGGGCGCTTCCAGTTTTCCGTCGAAAAAGCGTAAACCGTTAAGACTCTAATGCCAAGATCGCTGGTCAAACGCACTATTCCCGTCAGCCGTTCCGTGCCGGCTCTGTGTCCCATGGCTCGCGGCAGCCCCTTTGCCTTCGCCCAGCGGCCGTTTCCATCCATGATTATGCCTATATGCCGGGGCAGCTTTTCCCTATCAAGCTCCATTTTGTCTCCTTAAAACAGAAAAGGGCGGTTTGTCCGCCCCTTGATCCTTTTTATTCGGCTGCAAAGCGCACATCCGTTTTGAACAAAGACCAGCACAGCTCCACGCTGTTTTCGCCGCATTCGCGCACCCGTATCACGCGCTCGTTGTCGCCGTTTATCCCCTTGCGGGAGCGAAGCTCACAGCATTTCACCTTATAGCCCTCCGCTTCAAGTCGTTCGCGGGCAAGGCCAAGCTCCATTCCAAGTACGGAGTAAAGATCCATCAAACGGCCATTATCTCCTTTTCCTTGGCGGCCATCGCGGTGTCAACATCCTTTATCGCGGCGTCCGTCTGCTTTTGGATCTTATCCTCCATCAGCTTCTGATCGTCCTCGGTCAGTTCCCCGTCCTTCTTCGCCTTCTTGCAGCTTTCCACGGCGTCGCGGCGGATTGCGCGGATGGCGACCTTCGCATCTTCTCCCTTTTTGCGCACTACCTTAACAAGCTCCTTGCGGCGCTCTTCTGTAAGCTCGGGGAATACCAGGCGAATAACGCGGCCGTCGTTTGAAGGATTGATCCCAAGGTCGGATTTCTGTATGGCTTTTTCCAAAAGTCCGAGCGTACTGGGATCATAAGGTGCAATCATCAGCATACGCGGCTCGGGTGAAGAAATATTGCCGGTCTGATTGATCGGCGTGGGCGTTCCGTAATAATCGACCATGATGCGGTCGAGCACCTGCGCATTAGCGCGTCCGGCGCGCAAAGAGGCAAATTCCTTGTCAAGAACAGCCTGAGTTTTTCCCATTTTTTCTTTTGCCGTTTCCAAAATATCCATAATGCACCTCCGGTGTTTTATTCACAATACTTATTTTACCTAAATTCCCTCAACTGTACAAGTATTATTCTTTGCGATCGTCTATGCGGGTACCCACCGCTTCGCCCTTCACCGCGCGCAGCACATTTTCCGCGTCCGCCATGGCGAAGGCAATAATGGGTATTCCGTTCTCGCGGCAAAGCGTGATCGCCGTAAGGTCTGTGGCTTTAAGATTCCTGCTTATCACATCGTCATAGCTGAGATGCTTATACGGCACGGCGTTTTTGTCCTTGTGCGGATCTGCCGAATAAACGTAGTCGATATTTTTAGCAAGCAGCAGCGCATCCGCGCCTATTTCACAGGCTTTCAGCGCGGCCGCGGTGTCCGTTGAAACAAAGGGGCAGCCGCTTCCGCCCGCAAAAATGACCACCTTGCCGGCTGCAAACGCTTCTTTTGCGGCTCTTGAGGAATAATTATCCGCCGCCAAAGGCACAGAAACGGTGCTGAGCACCACGCAGGGCACCTTCATTTGCTCAAGCTCATCCTGCACGGAAAGCGCGTTTATTATCGTAGCGAGCATACCCATATGATCCGCGCGGTTGCGATCCATTTTTCCGCTGCTGCGTCCCCGCCAGACATTGCCGCCGCCGATAGTTACGCCCACCTCTACGCCAAGCGCATGAAGCGAGGCGATCTGCGCCGCGATACGCTCTACCTTATCAAAATCTATCGCGCCGATCTTTTCCTTTTCGCAATCATCGTCGTAACCCATTGCCTCGCCGGAAAGCTTTAGCGAGATGCGTTTGTATTTCAGCATATTTCTTCGTCAGCCTTTCTGAATATTTCAAGCAGGCACACGCCCGCGGTTATTGACAATTAAAGAGCGAACCGAGGCGGTCCGCTCTTTTGTTTTAATTGATATCAGCCCTTGATCTGAGAGGCGATCTCAGCGGCAAAGTTGTCGTTGCGCTTTTCAAGACCTTCGCCCATTTCATATCTGACAAAACGGCGGACGCTGATCTTCTCGCCGATCTTGGCGATAGCTTCGTTGACCATTTGACCAACGGTCTTATCCTGATCCTTTACGAAGGGCTGTTCGAGCAGGCAAACCTCTTTATAGTACTTCTCGATGCGGCCTTCCACCATCTTTTCGATGATGTTATCCGGCTTGGGCTTGGGCTCGTTCTTGGCCTGTGCGCGCAGGATCTCTTTTTCCTTCTCGATCTCTTCCTGATCTACCTGATCTTTGCTGACATACTTGGGGTTGGCAGCGGCGATCTGCATAGCTACATCGTGAACGAGATTTTTAAAATCATCGGTCTTGGCAACAAAGTCGGTCTCGCAGTTTACCTCGACCATAACGCCGATCTTACCGCCCAGATGGATGTAAGAATCAACTATGCCCTCGGCCGCGATGCGTCCGGCCTTCTTAGCGCCGGCCGCGAGGCTCTTCTCGCGCAGATAATCCATGGCCTTGTCCATATCACCTTCGCACTCGAGGAGCGCTTTCTTGCAGTCCATCATGCCGGCGCCGCTCATTTCACGCAGGCTCATTACGTCTTTGGCTGTAAACATATGTTCGTATCCTCCTGGCAATTAAAAGTTGTCTTCTTCAACGGCCGCTTCCGCTTCGGCGGCGTCTTCCATCTGTTCGCCCTGACGGCCTTCGAGCACGGCGTCCGCCATCTTGGAGGCGATC
>CAYPAH010000040.1:0-14651 GCA_964408655.1 uncultured Oscillospiraceae bacterium
ATGATGAACTATATCGCCATACAGCTTACCTCATACTTCGTTGCCCTTTGGGAAAACCCCTTCGGCTCAAGCTCCGTAGGCATAATAAATCCCCAAACGAAGGTCGGCTGGTTCCCCTCGATATTCGGACAGATGTATAGCTTGAATGTAATAATCGTTCTGGTGCTGGTCGTTGCGATGTATATTTATCTCAACTACAGCAAGCACGGCTTTGAGATCGCCGTTGTGGGCGACAGCGAAAACACCGCGCGATATGCGGCTATCGACGTTAAAAAGGTGATCGTTCGCACGATGGTGCTCTCGGGCGCTGTCTGCGGCATCGCGGGCTTCCTCGCGGTCGCGGGCGCAAGCCACACGATATCCACAAGCACGGCGGGCGGACAGGGCTTCACGGCCATCATTGTTGCGTGGCTCGCAAAGTTCAACACATTTATAATGGTTCCTATCTCGGCTCTGCTGGTATTCCTCAGCAAGGGTTCAATGGAAATAGCCTCGCGCTATAACCTTTCCGACTATGTTTCCAGCATGATAACGGGTATCATCCTGTTCTTCATTCTGGGCAGCGAGTTCTTCATCCGCTTCAACCTGAAGTTCCGCAGCAAGAAAAAGGAGGTCTCCGAATAATGACACAGATCATTTCCCTAATACAGGCAGCCGTCGTATTCGGCACAGTCATCCTTTTCGGTGCGGTGGGTGAAATACTGGCGGAAAAAGCCGGAAACCTTAACCTTGGCGTTCCGGGCATAATGTATCTTGGCGGCATTGCGGCGCTTATCGGCGTGTTCTTCTATGAAATGAACAATCCGGCGCCTATTCCCGCGGTATGCATAATCATCGCATTGGTTTGCGCGCTGCTCGCTTCCGCTCTTGGAGGACTGATCTTCAGCTTTTTGACGATCACCCTGCGCACCAACCAAAACGTTACCGGCCTTGCGCTCAACATTTTTGCGGGCGGTTTCGCGAACTTCTTCGGCGGCTCGCTCAACAAGCTTGCAGGCGGCGTCGGACAGATATCCGTTGCCACGACAAGCGCAGCTATCAGAGCGAATCTGATGGGCTCGAACAACTGGCCTGGTCCCTTCGATGACATTCTGCTTTCATATGGCTTCATGGTGTATCTTGCGATACTCTGCGCCATAGGCATAAAGTGGTTCCTCAATCGCACCAGTGTCGGACTTAACCTTCGCGCTGTAGGCGAAAATCCAGCGACAGCAGACGCTGCCGGCATAAATGTTACCAAGTATAAATACCTTGCCACCTGCATAGGCGGCGGCATTTCCGGACTTGGCGGACTGTATTACGTTATGGATTACATGAAGGGCACATGGGACAGCGCTGGTGCTATCGAAGGTCTTGGCTGGCTGGCTCTTGCGCTGGTCATATTCGCCTCGTGGAAGCCGCTTCGCGCCATTTGGGGCGCATACCTCTTCGGCATTCTTTCATGGGCGTACTTCTATATCCCCGGCCTTACGCGCCGCTCGATGGAGCTTTTCAAGATGCTGCCATATGTGGCTACGCTCGTCGTGCTCGTCATGGTGGCTATGCAGCACAGCCGCGAGAATCAGCCTCCCGCCAGACTGGGTCTGCCATACTTCAGAGAAGAAAGATAAAAAGAACTATCAGCAACAAAAGGGCTGTCCGCTTTCGGACAGCCCTTTTTTGATCGGCAGGCGGAGCTATTTTTCTATTTTTTCACGAAGAGCCTTGCGGCCGTCCACATGCAGCTTTTCATAAATATGCGAAGCGTGTTTTTTCACGGTAGCTTCGGAAATAAAGAGCTCTTCGGCGATCTGCCGGTTTCTGTAGCCTAAACATATTAAACGGGCGACCTCCGCTTCCCTTGCGCTAAGGCCGAGAGCTATGCAGCGGGTCTGAAAAAGAGAGGGACTAAGCGGCGTTAGGCCGCTCATATCCGCGCGGGTATTTTCCTCTTTTGTGCTTTCTTCGCGCAGAAATATGTGCAAAAGAAGCGGGCAGGGGAGAAAAAGCAGCAATGAAGCGGCCGCCGCCACGCCCTTTTCCACTTCACCGGAAATGTTTTTCTGCTGAAGGAGCAAAAGTCCCAGAAATATTATAAAATATGTGGTGCAGCCTGCCGCGGCGAGAAGCTTTCGTTTCAAGGGATCATTCCTCTTCCATATAATTGATAAGCTTCTTTTTTATCCGCACATGCAGCGGCAAAAGGCAAAGCTCGAATATGGCCGTATATAAAAGCACAAGCAGGATAATGGCTAAGCTTGGCCCCAGCTTTTCAAGCTGATCGCAATGGCGAAGTATGATGATCGATGAGAAAGCCGTTATTACAAGCGAGGACCAAAGCAGCGAGCGGCGTGTGAAATCCACGGCCTCAAGGGAGTTTTTCATCTGTGCCATGGAATAGTCGCCCTTTTTGCCCGCTATTTTGAATGAAAGACAGAAATCCTTCCAAAGACCGTTGCAAAGAAGAAGCGGAATGACGGTAACTATCAGCAGCAGCAGGCTTACGGGATCGAAGAGCAGCGCGAAAAAAGATATCTCTCCGCCGCCCGAAAAAACAGCCGTAAGCACAAGGCAGAGAACCACGATTATAATAGAGATAAGCATTTGCGCCTCCTTGATGATTGTGTTTATTGAAGCTTCTGCCATTATATAAACACGGAAACAAAGAGGGAAGCAATACTACTTTTATGGAAAAAGGTAGTATTTTACGAAAAAGTCGAAAAAAACGCTATAGACGGCACAAAAAAGCGGGTCTGTTTTTAAACATACCCGCCATAAAAGCTTTCGAGACTGCTCAGTTCTGGCCGTAATAAGCGTTTTTTCCGTGCTTCCGAAGATAATGCTTATCGAGAAGAGACTGCTGAAGCTGTGCTTCGGGATTCATTTCCAAGCTGTGCCATGCCATCATGGCGACCTCTTCGAGCACTACAGCATGATAAACGGCGTCGGCAACATCCTTGCCCCAAATGAAGGGACCGTGGCCAAAGACCAGCGCGGCGGGCATACTCAGCGGCTCAATGCCGCGCATACGCTCAACTATCACATTTCCGGTCTCAAGCTCATATTCGCCCGATATCTCATCTTGCGTGAGCGGACGTGTAACGGGGATGTCGCCGTAAAAATAATCGGCATGGGTCGTGCCAAGGGCGGGGATAGGGCGTCCTGCCTGCGCGAAGATAGTCGCCCAGCGCGAGTGGGTATGTACTACTCCGCCAAGATCGGGAAACGCGCGATAAAGCGCGAGATGCGTTGGCGCGTCTGAGGATGGTTTAAGCGAGCCCTCTACGCTTTTTCCGCTTTTCAGATCGAGACAGACAAGATCGTTCGGCCTAAGCTCGTCGTAATCTACGCCGGAGGGCTTTATAACGACTATTCCGCTTTCGCGGTCTATGCCGCTGGCATTGCCCCATGTGAAGGTGACAAGCCCGTGTTTTGGCAGCGCCATATTGGCGCGGTACACTTCTTCTTTAAGCTTTTCAAGCAAAGTATTTCACTTCCTCGGTAAATATTATAAGTTATCTACGGCGGCGCGCTCTATGGCAAGCCCCGCGTTATAGCGCCGCATAAAGGCGTTGAAGCCTTCGATCGCATCCTTTTCGGGAGCAAGAGTCACGCTCTTCGCCCCGGAAAACACTTGCTTTGAGAGGAAATCACCAAGCGCTTCGTCTCCGCTGCGCCTTATCAGGAAGGCGGCAAGCAGCGCCATCCCCCAAGGGCCGCCCTCGCCTGCGGTTTCCATAATGGTGAGGGTAACATTGAGCGCCGCCGACATTATTCTTTGGCCTACGCCCTCCACCTTGAAAAATCCGCCGTGTCCCGTCATGTTGTCAAGGATGACCCCTTCGCGAAGAGAGAGTATATCCATTCCGCTTCTTAGTGCGCCAAGCGCCGTATAAAGCTGAACGCGCATGAAGTTGGCAAGATTGAAGGCACTTTCGCTCTTGCGCACGAAAAGCGGACGGCCTTCGCTAAAGCCGGTGACATGCTCGCCGGAAAAATAGTTATAGGCAAGCAACCCGCCGCAATCCGCGTCGCCCTCGAGAGCTTTGTTATATAGAGTGCCGTAAAGGCTGTTCATATCGGGCTTTGCGCCGAAGGCTTCGAGTGTTTCTCCAAAAAGGCGGATCCATGCGTCTATATCGCTGGAGCAGTTGTTGCAGTGGACCATGGCGACGGGATCGCCCGCGGGGGTCGTTACCATGTCTACCTCGGAATAATACTGTGAAAGCGGCTTTTCAAGCACCGCCATGGCAAATACGCTTGTGCCCGCGCTCACATTGCCCGTGCGCACGCTTACGCTGTTGGTCGCCGTCATGCCGGTTCCAGCGTCGCCCTCGGGAGGGCAGAGGGGTATGCCGGAACGCAGCCTTCCACTGGGATCGAGAAGCCTTGCGCCCTCCGCGCTGAGCGTTCCCGCGGGCTCTCCCGCTGAAAGGATCTTAGGAAGAATGTCCTCTATCTTCCAGGGATAGGCTTTATCGGCTATCAGCTTATCAAAGGCGCGCAGCATAGCGGGATCATATTGCTTTTTGCCGCCGTCAACAGGGAACATGCCAGAGCAGTCGCCAACGCCGAGCAGCTTTTCCCCTGTTAAGCGCCAATGGATATAGCCTGCAAGAGTAGTGAGATAGGCGATGTCGCGCACATGCTCTTCGCCGTTTAAAATGGACTGATAAAGATGCGAAACGCTCCAGCGCTGCGGGATATTGAAGGAGAAGAGCGAGGAGAGCTTTTCGGCGGCCTCGCCGGTTATGGTGTTGCGCCATGTGCGGAAGGGGGCGAGCAGGGCGCCGTTTTTATCAAAGGCCATATAGCCGTGCATCATTGCGGAAACGCCCATGGCGGCGGTCTTCTCAAAAACCACGCCGTATTGCGCGTCTATATCTTTAACAAGAGAGGCGTAGCAGTCGCGCATCCCGCTCCAAATATCCTCAAGAGAATAAGTCCAAACGCCGTTTTCAAGGCGGTTTTCCCATGAATGTCCGCCGGAGGCTATCGGGCGATAGTTCTCGTCTATCAGCACGGCCTTGATGCGGGTAGAGCCCAGCTCTATTCCAAGATATGTTTTGCCTTGAACGATAGCCTCGCGAATGCTGTTTTTATCAAGCGCCATAAAAAATGTCCTCCCTGCATTATGCATATTATAGTTATAATGTCATGCCTTTAGCGGCTGCTGTCCCTTTCCTTGAAAAGCCATGGAAGCGTTTCGGAATCGATTTTTTCGCCGCCTATAAGGCGTATCAGCTTTTCCGCCGCCGTGCGGCCGATGTTTTTTTCGCCATAGGATAAAGAGCTTATTTTTACGGGCGAAATTTCGCTCAGGCTGCTGTCGTCAAAGCTGAGCACGGCGATATCTCTGCCCACGCGCCTGCTGCGATCAAGAAGCAGGGGGATAAGGCGGAAAGCGATCTCGTCGTTATAGCAGACTACAGCGTCGAATTCGGAAAGCTTTTCCGCAAGCTCGGCGGAAACAAATTCATCGCGGTTTTCGGTGGCATACCAAAAGACAGAATTTCCGGGCATGAGCTTGTTATTATCGCGTAGGGCGGAAATATAGCCGAAATAGCGCTGGTGGCCTTGAATATCGTCATTCTTGAATATTCCCGCGATCCTTTCACGACCCTTTGAAAGCAGATAGCTGACAAGCTCATAGCCGCCGCCGTAATTATCCGCATAGACCGCAACGCAGCCTTCAAGCTCGCTGTAATAACCATTGAAAAACACCAGCGGGATATTTTTTTCACGGAACTTTCTGTAAAGGTCGAGATTAGGGTTGGGCAGCGCGGTCTTTGTTCCCTCGACAAGTATGCCGTCGATGGGCTTGTTCAAAAGCTCGAGAAGGATGCTGCGCTCGTTATAAACGCTGTTGCGCGTGGCGGCAAGTATGGCCGTGTATTTAGCGGCAGAGAATACCGCGTCGGCCTCGCGAAGTATGCCGGGGAAAATATAGTCGCTGATATATGTGGTTATCACGGCTATGTTTCCGCTGCGTGGGTTTTCGGCGCGCGGATTTATTCTTGAACCGCTGCCGCGCTGCTTTGTGATAAGGCCGCTTTCAACAAGCAGAGAAAGAGCCTGACGCACGGTTTGACGGCTCGCTCCGAATTTGGCGCAAAGCTGCTCTTCTGTTGGCAGAAGCTGACCCTGCGTATATACTCCGCGCGAGATATCCTCGCGCAATGTGTCCGCAATGCCTTGGTATTTTGACATATATCCTCGTTTATCATATAGAATCGTGAAACTTGGCTCTGTTAATTATCATAACGGCTTTTCACGGCTTCGTCAATACAAATAACATACAAATTATTGCTTAAAAGAGAACAAAAACATACAAATAGCATTGAAAATGCCGCAAAGATGTATTGACATTGTATGCGTTGCGTGATAATCTTCTTAAATAAAGAAGACAAAAAGCATACAAATCATGTCTTTTCCTCAGCTTGAATACAATGCCTGATTTCAGGGCAAGAGAAAACAGAAAAAGGAGTTTGAAAAATGCGTCTCGAAGAACAGGAAATTTGGTTTATCGTTGGTTCTCAGTTCCTTTACGGTCCCGAGGTGCTTGAAACCGTTGCGGCGCGCGGCGCTGAAATGGCTGAAAAGATCGGCGCCAGCGCGGCTATTCCCTGCCGCTTTATCTATAAGGGCACTGTAAAGACCGAGAGCGAGATAGAAACTCTCGTTAAAGAAGCGAATTATAACGATAGCTGCTGCGGCGTGGTAACATGGATGCATACCTTCAGCCCCAGCAAAATGTGGATAAACGGTCTTGCGCTTTTGCAAAAGCCGTACTGCCACTTCGCGACGCAATATAACCGCGAGATACCCGACGCAGAGATAGATATGGACTTTATGAATCTCAATCAGGCCGCCCATGGCGACAGGGAGCACGGCTTTATAGGCGCGCGTATGCGCTTGCCGCGCAAGGTAATCATGGGTTATTGGCAGGATGAGGATGTGCTTTCAGAGCTGGGCGCGTGGATGCGAAGCGCGATAGGCTATAAAGAGAGCAAAAACCTTCGCGTTGTGCGCTTTGGCGACAATATGCGCGAGGTGGCGGTCACCGAAGGCGATAAGGTGGAAACGCAGATCAAGCTTGGCTGGCAGGTGAACACATGGCCGGTGGGCGAGCTTGCTTCCATGATAGACGCCGTCACAAAGGAAGAAGAGGATGCTCTTTATGAAGAGTATCTCAAGGAATATGAGCTTGCGACGGACGATATCGCTTCCGTGCGCTATCAGGCGCGCGAGGAGATCGCCATGCAAAAAATACTCGATCGCGAGGGCGCAGGCGCCTATTCCAACACCTTTCAGGATCTTTGGGGAATGGAGCAGCTTCCCGGCCTTGCGAGCCAGCATTTGATGGCCAAGGGCTACGGCTACGGCGCGGAGGGCGACTGGAAGACCGCCGCCATGACGCGCATAATCAAGACCATGACTCAGGGCATGAAGGGCGGCTCCGCATTTATGGAGGATTATACCTATCATCTCGAACAGGGCAACGAATATTCTCTTGGTGCGCATATGCTTGAGGTATGCCCCTCGATAGCGGCCGACAAAGCGCGCATAGAGGTTCATCCGCTTGGCATAGGCGACCGTCAGCCTCCCGCCCGGCTGGTGTTTGAGGGCGAGGCGGGCTTGGCCATCGTTGCTTCACTCGTAGATATGGGCGGGCGTATGCGCCTTATCGTTCAAGATATCGAGGCTGTAAAGCCTATAATGAAAATGCCGAATCTGCCGGTAGCCCGCGTTATGTGGAAGGCTATGCCCGATCTTAGAACGGGCGCTAAGCTTTGGCTTATCGCAGGCGGAGCGCATCACACGGTGCTAAGCTATTCGGCTTCGGCACAGATGCTTGAGGACTGGGCAGAAATGATGGGAATAGAGTTCGTGCATATCAGCAAGGACACGACTGTAGAAGACTTCAAGCAACAGCTGCTTCTTTCCGACATCGCATGGAAGCTGCGCTAAAACAGAGATCGACCTGATTTCATTGTTTTCCTCCATTGTTAAATAGTCCCGCCATGAAAGGATAGCTTCACGGCGGGGCTATTGCTATATTCAATATAAAGTTGCGCGGAAGGTAAATTGTCTTTTATTTTGCGATCAGCCCCGCCGGTGCGGGGGAGTAGTTGACTTTAGGGGCTTCTCGGGGTAGATTATTCTTAAGAGCTGTACCACGAGGCGTTTCGGACGTTAAGACAGGGGATCTTGCATCTGTCGGCGTGGCAAGGCTCTTTTGCTGTAGGATCACCCCCCGCAGGTGCGGGGAGTAGAAGGGCTCTGCAAGGCTCTCGGCAAGGTCTACGGGATCAGCCCCGCAGGTGCGGGGGAGTAGCAGCACGATATACAACGTTGGGAGATTAAAAGAAAACCGAATTCCGTTAGGGGCTCAAGGACCCAACCGGAACTCAGCTTCTTCTACTGATAGTATATCCGAGAATGATAAAAAAGGCAATATCGAATCTACTCGCGCCGGCTCAGTCTCCAACCGTGAGCTGCTCGCCGATAGCCTGCAAAGCATGGCGCAGACGGGATCAGCCCCGCAGGTGCGGGGGAGTAGGAGCGCCGCCATGGTTAAAGCAGCATATACAAGAGCATGTCGCAGAGCACAGCGGCGGCGATAACAAGCATCACGGGCGCTTTGCGCCAACTCAGTATCAGCGCCACAAGACCGCCTGCCGCGCCGATATACATATGCGTGGCGTCCACGCCGAGCACTCCCGGGAATATCAGGGCGGCCATGGCTGTGTATGGGATGAGGCTTAAAAATTTTTGCATCCTTTTGCCGAACTTGAGCTTGTCCAGGATCACTGCCGGCAATGCGCGGGGGATATAGGTGACGACTGCCATACCGGCGATCAAAAGAAATATGTTCATTGGCGCATCTCCCCGCCTTCCGGCGCGCTCTCATCAGGGAGAAGAAACATGCCGATACCGGCTCCGGCGAGGGTGGAAATGATAACGGAGATACCGGCGGACACAAAAAGGGAAAGCAGCCAGTTGATCGCCATGGCGCAGAGCACGACGAGTATCAAACGAAGGCTCCCTTTGACTTTGGGAATGAGCAAGGCCAGAAACGCGGCGTAAAAAGCGATGCCCAGACTGTCGGCCACGATCTTTGGCAAAAACTCCGCCGCAAAACAGCCTGCTATCGTAGCGAGCAGCCACATGACGTAAAGCAGGGCGTTTAGACCGAGCAAATAGTTCTCGTCGTTTTCCGTCGCGTCCCTTAAGGCAAAAAGGGCAAAGGTCTCGTCGCAGAGTGGGAACGCGAGCAGCAGCTTTTTCATCAGTCTGGTATCTTTGAGCTGATCCATCACATAACTGCTCATAATCAGGTGGCGAAGATTAAGAAGAAATGTGGCAAATATGATGGCAGGCATAGCTGCGCCGCCCGTGAGCATCCCTACGGCCATGAACTGCGCGGAACCCGCGAACACGATGGCGGACATCAAAACGACCTGCCATGTGCTAAGTCCCCCTTGCCGTGCAACTACCGCAAAGGCGATCCCTACCGGAACAACGCCTATGCTTACGGGTATACATGCCTTTATGCCGCGAACAAAATCTTTCATATTCGACAGAATAACACAGGCGCAATAAGAGAACAAGCGCTTTTTGCCCTCAAGATGCGCGGGTGATGGCACAAGCTAAGACCACGCGCTTACCGAGCCTGAACTACGAGCGGCGCGAACGGGCGGCCATGCGTATTCACAGAGGCTCACCAAATATATGAGGATTCCTTTGTCTGGCTCAGCGAAGCAATGATCGTGAACACCTGTCCGGAGCTTAGCCGGCTATACATGGCTTATTCCTTCGGTTCTCCGTATTCCCTATACATTGCAGATTCGTAGATTGCCTACTGTTTCCCGAACAGCTTTGCGTCGACACCGGCAACGAACTTACCGCGAATCAGCGAATGTCGCAGAGTGCTGTCATCTTTACCCCACTTTACTGCCGCAACATGTAATGAAAGCAAGCCCGCAAACACATCGTTCTTTTTCGTTATCTTTCCTCCTGATATCTTCACACAGTTTCAACAGAGCTTTGTCAATAATCCGTGGATACTGCCTGCCTACCGCCAATGAACGACACAAAACAGCCATGGCCTTTTTCATGTCCAGACGGCACTCTCGGATATGTATGTATAATAGGCTCATTGCAGATCAAAACGCTTACCTTCTTTCCTCGATTTCAAAGGCTCTCAAATATTTGCTTATTATATTTATTTATACGATATGGATTGTGTCAATTAAAGTACAGTGATAACTATTATCCCCGCAAAGACAGCGGAATTTTACTTATTCGCAAATAAATGATATTCTAAGCATATGTGCGGATCTTTTATTCTGTGGAGCTTTGTTACGCTTGCCCCCGTCGGATTATCCATTTATACTAGTATGAAATATGACTGGCAGGATATGCCTTAGTTACACTTGGGAGGAACGGCTGCATGAAGGATGGAAGGAATACCAACGCCGGCATCAACACTACCGCCTTATGCAATAATCTGTTTAAAACGGATGATCTGAAGCAATTCCTGCAAAAAAATGCGGACGAGCTGCATGTGCCGAAGTTTTATGAATATATTGCGAAGCTCTGCCGCGGGCGCGGAGAGGTGCCGGAGCGCGTGATAAAGCGGGCGAATATGGAAAGCTCTTTCGGACATCAGATATTCAGCGGCAGAAGAAACCCGTCGCGCGACACGGTACTTCAGCTTGCATTTGGTTTTGAAGCGGATGTGGAGCTTGCGCAAACGCTTCTCAAATATGCCGCGCGCAGCCAGCTATATCCGCGGGTAAAGCGCGATGCGGCCATCATCTATTGTTTGCACAACCATATTACCCTGATGGAGGCGCAAGAGATATTGCACGAACTTGATCTGCCGCTCATAGGAGGAAGGGAAAAGTGACTGATATGAACGAGGCTGTCCACGATATTCGGGCGGCATTTTGCGCGACCGACTTTCCGCAGGGATTTCTTGAAAAATACGACCAGCTCGAATGCCTCGCAAGTCACAGGGGATTGGAAACCTTTTTGGTTTGCAAAAAGGATACGGAGCGCTTGTTTGTGGCAAAGTGCTACGATAGCTCTATTTATAGCGGGGTGCAGGAATCAGGGATCCTTCGCGCGCTTCGCCATGAGGGGCTGCCTCTGTTTGCGGAAGTGCTCAATAACGAAAAGATGGTGTGCATCATCAGGGAGTATATCGAGGGGACGCCTCTCAACCGATACGCGGAAGAGCATGATCTGACGCGAGAGCAGATCATATCGATCTGCGTCAAATTGAGCGATATACTGATCTACCTGCACTCGCAAACGCCGCCTGTTATTCACCGCGACATCAAGCCACAGAATATCATCGTGCGTGAGGATGATATGATCGTGCTTATCGACTTTGATACGGCTCGCATATTTAAGGATGAGGCGGAAAGCGACACGCAGTTTTTAGGTACAAAAGGATATGCGCCGCCGGAACAGTACGGCTTTTCTCAGACGGATTGCCGCTCCGACATATTTTCACTGGGCATGGTGCTTGGATTCCTGCTCACAGGCGGAGCGGAACCGGAGCAAGCGGAAGGCGAGCCCGGGGATCGCGGGCTTCGGCGTATCGTCGCCAGGTGCACTGCTTTTTCCCCCAAAGAGCGATACCCAAGCGCGCTTAAACTCAAGCAGGCTCTGCTGCGTCAGCTTCCAAAGGCAAAGCGCTTAAGACGGCTTTTGCTCGCCGCCAGGACTATTGGCGGCAGGCATCTGTGTTGCTACCGGCCTGCGCGCGACTACAGGCACGGATGCAGACAGCCTTGGCCTTACGGAGACCGTATCGGCATATCCTTCCGGCGAAGCGATCCAACCGGCCTTTGCCGAGCCGCTGATCGAGCAGGCAGTGCGCGCAGTTCTCCACAAAGAAGAAACGGAGGAGATCACGGCCGGAGAAATGGCGAGCGTCACGGAGCTTTATGTGTTTGGAACGGTGATCTCGGATAATCAGGATGATTTTTACGCATCCGCATCGGATTTTTATGCGGGTAAGCAAACGCACGGCGGCATTTCCTCTATAGAGGATATACGGCTGTTGCCTAATCTTCGGATATTGTGTCTTGCCGCGCAGCAGATCAGCGATATTTCGCCGCTTGCGTATGCGCCCAACATGGAAAAGCTGGAGCTTAAGCACAACCTGATTTCGGATATTGGCCTTCTGCCCGATTTAAAGAAACTCTCCTCTGTCGGGATCAACGATAATCCCGTGGCGGATATTTCGCCGCTCGCGGATTGTAAGTCCTTGCGATTTCTTGACCTGTGCGACGTAAGGGCTTATGATCCGGCTTTTTTAGACGACATGGGCGATTTTGAATTTCTGGATATTGCCAACGATACCCAAAGCTATGCCCATCTGGGCAGCCGCCGCATAAAACAACTGAAGATAGGCTATTCCGGCTTTGATTCGCTGTCCTATCTTTCGCAGATAAGGGATCTGACTTCATTGGAGCTCAAGCACAGCGCACTCACAAGTCTAGCGGGCATAGAAGTCCATGCGGCGCTTGTTTATCTCAACATCGCCGGTTGCGCTATTGACGATCTAAGCCCCGTTCTGGCGCTGCCGGCCTTGCAGACGCTGGTGATTAGCGAGGATATGCAGCCGCTTGTCACGGCTCTTGGAAACGTGAGCTTCAACGTTGTAATAGAATAAAAACATAGCGCAAGCTTTCATATGGCGTGATGGATCTTCGGAAAAATTTGGAAAACTGGGCAGCCTGCCCAGTTTTTTTCGTTTTGCTTTGCTATAGTGAAAGTGTCAATGACGACATGGCATTTTCTAAGATGAATACCTCAATAAACATTTGGGAGGTGCCAAATGTATATCCCAAAACCTGTTGACACAAAGGATATTGCGCTTCCGCCGGAGATCGAGGCAGCTTGCGAAAGGCTGGCAAAGAACACGCATGATGTTTGGGCGCGAGGCCGTATGAATGACGGTTGGAGCTACGGCGCAAAGCATGACGATGACAAAAAGCTGCATCCTTGCCTTGTGCCATATGACGAATTGAGTGAATCCGAAAAAGAGTACGACAGAAATACGAGCATAGAAGCTATCAAGCTCCTGATCGCGCTCAGATATAAGATCGTGAAATAGCAACTGCAAAAAAGGACATGGAGGCATTTTTATGACGACAAAAAAGAAACTGACGCTTGCTGCCTGGATATGCAGCATGGTAACTGCTGCCGGCGCGTTTCTGCCGCTGCTTCAATTCTCGTTCAATCGCTACCCCGTCAATCTGTTTGGTATCTGCGAGGAATTTGCTTCAAGAGATCGCGCCGCGCTTCGCATCTATCCTCCGCTTGGCTATATTACCTTCGCGTTGATTATCGCCGCGGCGCTTTGTCAGGTATTATATCTCATCAAGGCGGCAAAAAGCGGCGATGCTACAAAAGGAACGCAAGGGGTTTCCATGGCCATGACGATTGCATCAATGATCGCTTTTGCCGTATATTTGCTGCTTGTTCTTATGCGTAGCAGCTATACGCCGACCATTGTTCCTTTTCTTATGATTATTGCCGGCACTGCTTATATATTTATTTCGGGGAAAATCAAAAAGCTACAATGATATGAAGCCTGCGACGGGTATGGCGCGTATAAGCTGTAAAGGTCAAATGCTGGAATAGCACAGGGAAAGGAGCGCCGCGATGACGACGCCGGCTGAAAATCTCAAATCGCTCATGGCATATTTCGGCATGAGCAACAAAGAACTCGCGCAGGCGCTGAATATCGATCCGTCGCTTGTCAGCCGGTGGCTATCAGGCCAAAGGCGGATATTGGCGGCAAGCCCGCCTATGGAAGCAATGGCCGAATATTTCCTTTCGCTCAGTCAGCGGATAGATGATGTGAGCTGGCTGAAAAAGCAATTTGAGGCTGCGCGGCTGCCAACTGATCTTTCCAGTGTGAACAGAACCAAGCAAAACCTGATAATGTGGCTTGCAAGCGACGGCGAGAGCCTGCGCCGTAACCTCGGTAATACTCCCACTCCTGCGGCGAACAAAGCGCAGGCGCAGGAAAAAGCTGCTGTTATAGCGGGAGGCGGTACGCTCAGCGTGGGCTGCCTCAACATTGCGTGGGTCTTGGAGCCGCTGCTCTTTGCCATCCCGAAGGGCGGCACGGTGGATCTGTTTTTGTCAAACGATCAGCTTGCGACGGTGGTGAACGGGGATCTTGCCGCGCTTTTGCATAGGGCGGCGGAGCAATCCGATTCAGTCATTCGCATGGTTGTGTGCGTTTCCGGCGATACACAGGCCATGTCACGGCTTATCGACGCTTATATGAGCTCTGTTATTTCGGGACGCATACAGCTTTTCATCGTGCATGGCATGACGCCGACCGTCACCAATCAAATGTACCTGATCGTGCCGGATAAGGCGGCGGTGCTTGTGACGGAAACGCCAAGCAAGGCGGCGCAGCCTGTGGCGAGCGTCGTCACCGATGCGGATTTTGTTGCGGAAATGCAAAAGAGCTTTGCGGCGACCTTCCGCTATGCGCAGCCGATCCTCTCTATCTACGGCGACGAATATACCCGGAATATCCTCGAGATCCTGTTTATGGAATATTGCAGCCCCGGTGGTCTGGATGTGGTAAAGGACAGCATCAATCCCATGTATATGTCACGCGAGGGCTA
>CAYPAH010000041.1:0-14579 GCA_964408655.1 uncultured Oscillospiraceae bacterium
ATTTACAATATTGTAATCACCGGTAATCATCTTGCTTTCATCCTCGAAGACGACATATTCGTTGGCGTCTTCTTCAGAGGAACGATAGCCAAGCTCGATTTTCTGATAGGTGTTGACGTTGACCTTATAGGCTCTTTGTATTCCGAATGGAAGCATAAAATGTATTCCGGCGTTGGTGACGTCTGTTACCTTGCCGAAGGTAGTAACAACGGCCTGCTGTTTGTCATCGACGGTATACCAGCAGGTGAACGACAAAAGCAGCAATACGGCGACCAAAACGCCGGGGATAATGAACCGCTTTATCCTTGAGCCGCGAGCCGAAGCGCGCGTATTGTTTTCTTCAGTCTGATCCATAAAAAATCCTTTCATAACGTGGCATTTTAACGCACTGTATTAAAAACTATACACACTTTTGCCATACTTCGCAACGCCTGCATGGAGCGGAAATGTGAAAATACAGTGAAGTAAAACAAATCTTGTCATTATCCGGCAATAATGAAAAATAAAAGGCCGTCGGTCTATAGACGGCCAAAGAAGATATCATAACCCGGTTGGTATTAGCGATTGAAGCTGCCCATTCGCGAATAGCGCAAGCCGCTATTACCCACCATCTGATTCACAATGTTCAAACATTCGCCAAAGCGTTGATAATGCACTATCTCTCGTTCACGCAGGAAACGGAGAGGATTGAGTATCGAATCATCATCGGTCAAAGTCATAAGGTGCTCATAGGTGGCGCGGGCTTTTTGCTCTGCCGCCAGATCCTCTGTGAGATCCGCGACGGGATCGCCTGTGCACTGTATATACGCGGTCGTGAACGGCACTCCGTTGGGATCGCAGGGGAACACGCCATGGTCGTGCATGGTGTAATAGCCTGCCAGACCCGCGGCTTTTATTTCCTCTATATCTGCGCCCCGCATACATTGAAAGATCATGGTCCCTATCATTTCCCAGTGGCCGATCTCTTCTGTACCTTGATGCCGTTCATAATGAACCGATATAAGCGCAAATGAACGCGCTTTGCCGCATAAGTATATAAAAAAGAGGCTGTGCGGTGATATGAGGGACTGGATATTAAGGTCAGTTACACGGGAAGAAGAGAATAAAAAACAGGATGACGCTTTTTTGCTTGAATATAAAAGAGCTCTGCTATTTGCGCTTGGAGAACGCGGGAGTTTAAACGATATTCAGCTTGCAATGTGTCTGGAAAGGCTGAAGTATAAATAAGGACGATTCGCGCGGAGTGGAAAGGAGACAAAAAGGTGAAGCTTGTGGCGGCTTATTGCCGGGTGTCGACAGATGGGAACGATCAGGCAAATTCTTTTGAAAACCAGAAACAATATTTTGACGCATATATAAAAGGAAGAGAGGATTGGGAACTATATCAAATATATGCCGACGAAGGCGTAAGCGGAACGGGTACGACAAGGCGCGAAGCCTTCAAGCAGATGATCGCGGATGCCCGGCTGCACTGTTTCGATATGATAATAACAAAAGAGGTGAGCCGGTTTTCGCGCAACGTGATAGACACATTAAGATATTCACGGGAGCTGCGTGAGATGGGAATTGGGATATATTTCCTCAATGATTCCCTGAATACGCTTGATGGCGACGCCGAGCTGCGTCTTACGATCATGGCCTCGTTTGCCCAGGAAGAGAGCAGGCGCATAAGCCAGCGTGTCAAATGGGGACAGACGAGACAGATGGAAAAGGGAGTGGTGTTCGGGCGGAGTATGCTGGGATATGAGGTCAACAAAGGCAAAATGAGCATAGATCCTGACGGAGCAAAGATAGTGCAAGCTATTTTCCATAAATATGTGGACGAGAGGAAGAACTGCGGCGCTATAGCTCGGGAATTGCGGGAAGCGGGCTGCTACACCTTGCGGGGGAGCTTGCACTGGAGCAATACCGCCATTTTGCATATCCTGAAAAATGAAAAGTATTGCGGCGATATACTGCAAAAGAAAACATTTACGCCGGATTATCTCACGCATTCGAAACGATATAATCACGGGCAGGAGAAAAAAATATATATTAGGGATCATCACGAAGCAATAATCAGCAGGGAACTATGGGAAGCCGCGCAAAAAGAGCTTTCGCTTCGTGATCTGGATAAAAAAAACGAGGCGGGGCATGGCCGCGGCTATATCCTTTCGGGAAGGATAAAGTGCGGCGAATGCGGCGCAGTCTTTGTTTCAAGAAAGAAAAAGCGGAAGAATGGAGACGCATATATTTGTTGGCGCTGCGCAACTGCAACATATGAAGGAGGGAAGCGCAGGCAGGAAAAAGGATCTATAATCGGCTGCGATATAGGCTGTCAACTGCGCGATGAAACGGCGTTTGAGCTTATACGCCGGAGCTTAGATTCGTTAACGATAGATAAAGCTGCTGCTGCGGTAGATATTGCCGCGGTTGTGGCGGATGTAATGACAAACGAATCGAAAGAAGAAAAAACGAATGCCGGTAAGCTTAAAGACGCAATTCGATCCGCAAAGGAGAAAAAACGGAGGGTCATCGACGCTTTTTTAGAAGATATCATAACAAAAAAAGAGCTTGAAATGATGACGAAAGCTTATGACGATGATATTGTTGAGCACTCGTTAAAATTGGCAGCGCTGCAAGCGAAAAGAACTGTTAGCTGCGAAGAACAGGGCATATGTGATGAGATCGTTTCACAGCTCAAAGAAATTATCACTGAGGGCGGGGGATCGTGTTTTTATGGTACTTTGCTCGATCATATTACGGTATATAAAGAAAAGAACGTAGAAATATGCCTGAAACAGTGTCCTGTAAAATGGATATACAGCCCGTGCAACAATAAATCTTTGGATTAAAAGCTTCTGATTTATTGTAAGTAATTCTCATATATGCTATAATTTTTTCAATAAGACTGCAAAGGTTTAACGTGAATTTTACATCGAAACACACTATATGCATCGCTCATACGGAGAAACCAAGTGTTCTCACCATCTATACCAAAATAAATCTTTATAAATCTTTGATTTATAAAAACACGCCAAGAAAATTCTGTTGATATAGTGGAAGGAAAACTTTATGAATGTAGATAAGGCGGACAATCATGGTACGATTACCGAGAGAGTTTTGCTTTCTCTATATAATAATACAGAAAATGTAGAGGCTACGGTCAATACCGTTTTTGCCATGCTGAGAGATCATTATGATCTCGGCAGCATTTATATTTTTGAAGACAGCGAGGACGGGAAATACTGCCAAAACACCTTTGGGTGGTGTGCCGCCGGAAAAAAGAAAAGTCTAGAATGCTATCATTATTCATTTGAAAACGGAATAAACCAGCATTATTCCAGCTTTGATCGTGACGGGGTTTTCCATTGCCGCGACAAGAGCCTGCTTTCTGATGCACAAAAACGCTTTTTTGAAGAATGGGGCGCTATGATCTCATTGCAGTGCGGATTTGCGGATAAGGGAAGAATGCGCGGCTTTGTTTGCTATAATGAATATCAGGATGCCCGTGAATGGAAAGATGAAGAAATATCAACGCTTGTCACGATTTCCCGCTTAATAGGCTCATATCTCATCAAATCAAGAAATGATGATTTCTCGGCTGATTTCAAAGCCGCGCTTGACAACAGCGCATCATTTGTTTATCTGATCGATACGGATACATACAAGGTGCTTTACAGCAACTATGCCATTCGGGATCATTTCGGTTTAGATTACAGAGGGGGCGTGTGTTATAACGCTTTTTTGAATCTTAACGAGCCTTGTGAAAATTGCCCTGTAAGAGAATATTACGAGACGGGCAAGCCGCAGGCCATAGAGGTGCTTCGCCCGGACGGAATGTGGGTGCTTGCGCAGGCTTCCCCGATACGCTGGCAGGGACGCGACGTAATGATGATTACCTGCACGGATATTACAAAGCATAAGCAGGCGAGCGAAGAGCTAAGAATAAGAAGCGAAGAATACGGCATAGTAGTTAACCAAAGTGGAAAGAACATGCTTCGCTATGATATAAAAAAACGCCAGGCGCATAATTACGGCGAGACAAGCACCATGTTCGACATTCCTGAAATAATGTGTGATTTTCCCGAAAGCC
The DNA here is from genome assembly GCA_964408655.1 of uncultured Oscillospiraceae bacterium. Taxonomy (GTDB): domain Bacteria; phylum Bacillota; class Clostridia; order Christensenellales; family CAG-138; genus JAQVRG01. The sequence goes on from CAYPAH010000041.1 coordinate 4,076, forward strand.
TGATCGAAAAAAAAGTAATATTGCCTGAAAGCGTCGAGGATTTTTATAAGTTCTTTGCTGCAATGCACAAAGGAGAGCAAAACGGAAGCTCAGACACGAGAATGCGTTTAGCCTCCGGTGATGAGAGATGGTTTCGCTCGGACTATACCCTTATAACGGATGCGCACGGAGAACCCTCATATGCGGTGATCTCTTTTTACGATAACACCGAGCTTAGAGATAAAGAGCTCGCCTACCTTAAATGGAGAAACGACCTGTCCGCATTGATCGCGCAAAGCGTTTCATATATGGAAGCAAATTTGACAAAAGATGTGGTAGAGCGCGTTGAAGGCTATAAAGAAAACTATCTTCACGAACAGAAAAGCGGATATTCGATGGAATGGCTGCTGAAAAGCGAGTGTGAAAGGAACGTTTGCCCCGAGGATAAAAGAGGCTTTTCAAAATTCCACGACCGAAAACGGCTGCTGGCTCAATATGCGCTGGGAAATTTTCAAGAAGAATTCGAGTTTCGTTCAAGCGTAACAGGCGTGCTTAAATGGTATCGCTCAAAAATACAAATGACGAGATACCCTTATTCAGAGGATATAAAGATCATCGTCGCCATTATCTGCACGGATAAGGAGCACCGCGAAAAAGAAAGGCTTGAACAGCTTGCATACCGTGACTCGATGACGCAGCTCTTGAATCGTGACGCTACAGAAGAAAAAATAAGGGATATCCTTTTCAACGCCGATAAAAACGATTATTCTGCCATGTTTATGGTAGACATCGATAATTTTAAAGAGATCAACGAACTTAAAGGCCACGAGGCCGGCGACAAAGCATTGCGCGATATAGCCGGATTGATCCTGCAACTTTTTAACCACAACGAAATCGTAGGCAGGATCGGCGGCGACGAATTTGCTGTGTTTATACCTAAAGGCGCCTCTGATGAGATGGCGGCGGCAAAGGCGGAGGCATTGATCGAAGCCTTGCAGCTTTCTGTGGGCGAACTTGCGCTTACCGCGAGCGTTGGAGTCGCGTTTTGCCGCGGAAATGAGAAAAGCTTCAGCCAGCTTTACGTTGAGGCGGATCGTGCTTTATACAACGCGCAAAGGCGTGGCAACGGACAGTATTGCATATCAAAGATGACCGCGAAAAATAAAAAAGCCCTGCTTATGGACAGCGCTGCGTCTGTGCAGTTCAAAGCGCTTCTTGAAAACATAGACGGCGGAATAATTCTGGCAGACGCCGGAGAAGAAATAAAGATCAAATATGTGAGTTCCAGCTTTTATAAGTCGCTTAATAAAAACGAAGAGGAAGCGGGAAGCAACGGAGAAGACCTGCTTTCGCTGGTCTATCCTGCTGATCTGCAAACGGTGAAAGAAGCTATGCGGCGGGCAGCCTGCGGCGAAGTGACCGACTGCGCTTACAGGGTCGGCGCCGAAGGGAAAATATGGCATCAGATAAGATTGGCGAAACTGCCTGATATAAAAGAAAAGAGCAACTCCGTTATCGGAGTGATAACGGATATAAGCAAATTAAAAAAATCCGAGTTGCGGCTTAGCTTTGCAGAGGAAAGATATCGTCTGGCGATGAAGCAGACAAAGGGCTTGATCTGGGAGGTCGATATCGCAAAGCGCACCATATACCAATCGATGGAGGTGTCAAAAGCTTTTGGTTTTAGCGAGTGTGTTTTTGAAAACGTGCCGGAAGCGATCATCGAGCGTGGAATAATTCATTCTGACACGGAAGATGAATTTCTGCGAATGTTTGAGGATATATATAACGGCGTTGAAGGAAAAACATATATATTGCGTGTGGCCGTCGAAGGAAACGGCCATGTGTGGGTAAAAAACAGCTTCGTGCTGATGCGCGATGGCAGTGGTAAAGCATATAGGGCGATAGGCGTATCCGAAAAGGTTAATAATATCGAATTTGAAATGTATGCTTTTATGGCCGAAATAAGGTTTATGGATTTAATCGCCCATTCGATGGTGGGAGTACTATGCGCTAATATCAGCCAAAACCTGATAGAAAAAAACACTTTCTTTCGAAATAAAAAAAGAACCGGGAACTTTGATGAGTTTTTCAATGAATATATAGAAGATATATCCGACGATCAAGACAAGCGCAAACTGTGTATTGCGGCCAACAGAGAAAACCTGCTAAAGTCCTATCAAAAGGGTCAACCGTGGATGTTCGTGGAATATCGGGGAAGAACATCAAACGGCGAAACGGGCTGGATCAATATGGCTGTCAACATGCTGCGTCATCCGGTAAGCGGAGATATATATGCATTTTTCTATTGCAGAGATATAAGCGCGAGAAGAAAGTGGGAATCGGAGATTTCCGATGTGGCTGAACGCGAAAGCGCCACGCTTTTATATACGAAAGCCGCGATGCAGACCCTGGTAAATGCGGCTGTTGCCGAATTGCCGGATAATTCAAGGTGCGCGGTGACTGTGCTGGAAATCATAGGTCTGGAACGTTTGAAAATGGAACGCGGAGTGCAGGTGGCGCAAAGGGTTCTCTTTATGCTTGGCCGCTTATGCCGCATTGCTATAGAAGGCAACGCGATAGTGGGTCATCTTGATGAAAGCCATATCTTCGTTTTCAGGGCGGAGGATGTGTCGCTTGACCGGCAGGCTAATAATGCCGAGCGATACAGAGAACGGATCCGTATGCTTTTGCAACAATCGCTAACGGATATCGATATTACGATACTTTGCGGATATACCGTTGCGGCCAAGTACGAGGCAGATCTTGATGAAATGATACGCCGCGCCGCTATAGCCTGCGACAGCTCACGGCAATGGCCGGGACATCCTGTTACACAATATGTAAATGCGGATTACGGCTTACAAACCAATGAGGATGCTGCTAACGGCGAATGCGCGATGCGGCGAATTTTGCTGCTTACAGATGGCTCCGCCGAAAAACTTTTTGGCACAGATGAGCTAAAAACGCTAAAGAAAAGCTATATCATTGAAACAGCAAACAATTCAGGCGCAGCTATTGAGCAACTGCATCGGGAAACTTATTCTATGATGATTTGCGATGCGGACATGCAAAACGAGCAGAACTGGACTATGCTTGAGGATATGAAATATGACGAAGCTCTTTCGCACACGCCGTATATGGTGATAGTCGAAGAGAACGACGCACAAAGCGAGATAACCGCGCTTAACCTTGGCGCTGTCGATGTGTTGTGCCGTCCGGTGGATGAGAAGGTTTTGCTTAGCAGGATATGGAATAGAATATCAAATTTGGAGCATAACAAGACCGCCGAGGAAAAACGCATATTGGAACTTAGACTACAGCAGCAGGCTAACATATTACGTTTGGCGGAGCATGATGAGCTGACCGGACTTCTTAATAAGCAAGCGTTTTACAGGCGTGTAAGGGAGCGGATCGATGCCGACCCCGATACCAGATACATGATAGTACGTTGGGACATGGACAACTTTAAAATGCTCAACGATGCTTTAGGCGTAGAAACCGGCGATCGCCTCTTGCGGGACATCGCACAATGTATGCGGGAGGCATGCAGCAAGGAGAGTATCTTTGCCCGACTTGAAGCTGATCACTTTGTGGATTTTCTGCCTGTGGCTCAAAGCAGCGCCGATGAAATATTCTCTAAAGTAAATGAGTGGTTCAAAAATTATAAGATCGATTTTAAGCTCACAAGCCGAATGGGCGTATATTATATTGACGATCCCGACATTGACGTAAGTTTGATGTGCGATAGGGCGATGCTTGCTTTAAGGTCGATTAAAGGAAGCTTTACAAACAGAATAGCGTATTATGACGATAAGCTGAGAAGCAAGCTGATGGATGAACAGGAGCTGCAAGGCGAAATGGCTCCCGCGCTTGCAAACGGGCAGTTCAAGGTTTATTTTCAGCCTCAATATAATTATGACGGCGGAGAGATGATAGGGGCGGAAGCTCTTGTGCGTTGGGAGCATCCTAAACGCGGTATGCTTTCACCGGCGATTTTTGTTCCGCTTTTCGAGCGTAACGGCTTTATTACCTCGCTTGATGAATTCGTGTGGGAGGAAAGCTGCAAATATTTGAAAAAATGGATAAAAAAAGGCATACCTTCCATCTCTGTCAATATTTCGCGCATCGATATATATAATACTCAGCTTTGCGAAAAAATAGAGGCCTTGGTAAAAAAATACGATATTCCAGCCTCTAGGCTGCATCTGGAAATAACCGAGACGGCTTATATGCAAAATCCTGAGCAGCTTATAGAAATTGTCAAGAGACTGCGAGCCATGGGCTTCATGGTGGAAATGGACGACTTTGGCGCAGGCTATTCTTCATTGACAACATTAAAAAACGTGCCGGTCGATGTGTTAAAGCTGGATATGAAATTTTTAGCTACCTCGCCAAACGACGTGCGGGGAGGCAACCTGCTTAGCTCTGTTATTCGAATGGCGCATTGGCTGAAGCTGCCTGTTATTGCGGAAGGCGTAGAAACAAAAACACAGGCCGACTATTTAAAGAGCTTGAATTGCTTTTATATGCAGGGTTATTACTTTGGACGGCCTATGCCGGCGGATCAGTTTGAAACCGTTCTGGAAAAGAGCCGCTTTGAAGCTGCCGAAATGTATGAGGATGTGAATATCGAGGGTATGGCCGCATTTTGGGACGCCTCGGCGCAAACGGCGTTGCTGTTCAACAGTTTTGTCGGCGGCGAATGTATTGTCGAATACAGCGGCGGAAATGTTGAGATCGTGCGCGCTAACGAGGCATTTTTCAATGAACTTGGGACGACCCGAAAGATATATGCCGACCGTGTTACACATGCAATAGATGATCTTGATAAGGAAAATAGAGAAACTTTCATATCAATGCTTGAAGACGCCATAAAAACGGGCGGAGAGAGCGAATGCGAAGTGATGGAAAGAATGCAATACTGCGATAACATGGCGCAGTGGACGCATAACCGGGCACGGGTGCTTGCGCAAAATAAAGGCAGCTATCTTCTTTACATTGCTACGGAAAATATCACCGCGAGAAAGAAAATGGAGGAGAATGAAAAACGGCAGGCAAAAGAGCTGAGAGAAAACTTGAGGCTTGTTCGTGCCGAAGAAGAAAAAAATCATCTCGTCATACAATATCTAAAAGCGTTGCTCTTTAATTATGATTATGATAATGATGTTCTGTTTTATCAGGTCAATCAAGCGGAGAAAGGTCTTGTTACGAGAAGGATAGAGCATTATCTTGAATATCTCCCCGGCAGCGTAGTGGTTCATCCCGACCATATCGGCGCGTATAGAAGAGTTTATAGCGAAGCTGCAAAAGCGCCAAAGAAGGGTACATTTGAATATGTGGCCGACAATTTCGGCACGGGTTACCGTTGGTGCTGCGGACATTATACGAGCGTTGCTGATGAAAAGGGACATGTTTACCGCATGGTAGGCATCGTTTATGATATTCAGGAGGAAAAAGAATAACACTGTGTTTGCATATCGAAAAAACGGTTCATTTTAAATATGAAGTACCTATATCGTTGCATGTAGCGCGGCAGCGGGCGTCGGGCATAGAAAAGCGCTGAGTGAGATAGCGCACACCGGCTGCAAGCTCTGAATCCGGGCCGCCATATTGCGCCATAAGAGCTTTTGCCATGCCAAGGTTAGGCGTGACGATATTAACGGGATATTCGAGTTTTTTCATATAGATCCACATATGCTGTTCCTCCTTATTGCCAAGGCCACGGATCATTGACGTAGCAGCCCGTCTCTGTGGGAGAATGGCCGAAGTTCATCAGTGGTCCATAAAGCGATTCATATAAAGCGATTGCTTCTTTAAGCCTTTCACCATAGCAAAGGTAGTCACGCTTCGCCGCTTCATCGTCAGGCTTAGTGTCAAGATAAAGATTCAATTCTACGCAGACGAATTGCAATTCGCTGATCGTATTGAGTAATTCAGATTGCGACATATCATATCCTCCTTAGTTCACGAGCTCAGGGAACATCGTTCCGCGCTCAAGCGCCTCGCTGGGACTGAAACCGTAAACATATACTTGCTCTTCGATGATCGTCTTGGGCAGCGTCGAGCTTTGTCCGGCTTCCGCGCAGAGAAAAGTTTCATCCGCAGTGCAGGCTGCCCCCGCGCATATCATAACGGTTTCGGTATTTGCGGATTCATCAGGGCATCCGCAGGTTGTCATTCTGTTATACACGTTTATTCCTCCTTATATAGGACTTAGCTTGTTATTCTGCATATTATGTAAAAACATGGCTTCTGGTGAAAAAGTAATATATAAGGATCGACTAAAAGCCGCAATTTACAGCAAAGATAGCAGAAAGTATTGGGAAAATACATTGCAAAAACAAAGCTGGTATGCTAATCTATTATGACGGCTGTATAGTGCATAATTGCGCGGCGGTCAAGATAAAAGTTGGAGGATTCATCATGGCAACGATGGAAAAAATGACAGGAAGCAAAGTAAAGCTTACGGTCGAGATTGATGCGGAACGCTTCGAACAGGCAACGCAGCAGGCATATTTGAAGACTGCGAAAAAATATAATGTTCCCGGTTTCCGAAAAGGCAAGGCGCCTCGCAAGGTGATAGAGAATATGTATGGACCGTTGGTTTTCTTTGATGATGCATTTGACATCGTCTATCCCGAGGTTTATTCGGCTGCGCTGAAGGAAAACAACGTCGAGCCGGTAGGCCGTCCCGACATTTCCATTCTTGAGCTTGGTTCTATTGCAGAAAACAAGCCCGTCGTTTTTGCGGCGGAGATCCCCGTGTTTCCCGAAGTCAAACTCGGCAAGTATAAGGGTATAGAAGTTGAAAAGCCCGAGTATAATGTTACGGATGAAATGGTGGAGGAAAAGATACAGCAGGAACGCGAAAAGGTCGCTCGTTTTGTTGACGTCGAACGTCCCGTGCAGAAGGACGATGACGTAAACCTTGATTATTCCGGCAGCGTAGACGGCGTCAAGTTTGATGGCGGCACTGCCGAGGGACAGAATCTCATCATCGGCTCAGGCTCTTTCATTCCGGGCTTTGAAGATCAGATGATAGGCATGAACGTGGGCGAAGAAAAGGATATCAAGCTCACTTTCCCCAAGGAATATCACGCTGAAGATCTTGCCGGCAAAGAAGCGGTGTTCCATGTGAAGGTCAACAGCATTCGCGTGAAGGAACTGCCTGAGCTGGACGACGAATTTGCGAAGGACGTTTCCACCTTCGATACGCTCAAGGAGCTTCGCGCCGCAAAACGCGAGGAGATCGAAAAGCAGTTTGCTCAGCAGGCCAACACCCAGAAGGAAAATGAGGCGATTCAAAAGATCGTCGAAAAGACCGAGATGGATGTTCCTGAAGCCATGGTGGATAGGCAGACTGATTATATGCTTCAGGATATCGCCTACCGTCTTTCCATGCAGGGTATGCGTCTTGAAGATTATTGCAAATATACCGGCATGACGCTTGACTCTCTTCGCGCACAGATGCATGATGATGCTCTTAACCGCGTAAAGGGTCAGATCGTCCTTGGCGAGATAACCAAGGCCGAGGGTATCAAGGCGGAAGATGATGAAGTTGACGCTAAGATCGCGGAATATGCCGAACAGCTTCATAAGAGCCTTGACGAAGTTAAAAAGGATCTGAAGCCCGAGGATAGACAATACTTCGAAGAGCAGATAGTTCTTGACAAGACCATTGCTCTCATTATGGATAACGTAAAAGAAGTAAAGGCCAAGAAGACCGCAAAAAAGAATGATTCCGAGACGGCCGAGGAAATAAAACCCGAAAAGAAGACGGCCGCGAAAAAGACGACAAAGAAGGCCGACGCTGAAAAGAAGGATGCGGAAGAGAAAAAGCCCGCTGCCAAGAAGACCAGCGCCAAAAAGGCCGACTCGAAGAAAAAGGAGACCGGCGAGGAGGCATAAAGCCGCTTGCCAAGCATATAAAGGAGAAGACTTATGAATCTGATTCCGATGGTAATCGAGCAAAGCAACCGCGGCGAAAGATCTTATGATATATATTCGCGGCTGCTTAAAGACAGGATCGTTTTTTTGGGCGGCGAGATAGATGACGACACGGCGAATCTTGTTGTCGCACAAATGCTTTTTTTAGAGGCGGACGATCCGGACAAGGACATAAGCTTCTATATCAATAGCCCCGGCGGCAGCGTAACGGCCGGAATGGCCATTTATGACACTATGCAGTATATAAAATGTGACGTATCGACGATCTGCATAGGACTGGCGGCGAGCATGGGCGCATTTTTACTGGTGGCAGGCGCCAAAGGAAAGCGAAAGGCTCTGCCGAACAGTGAAATAATGATTCACCAGCCTTTGGGCGGCGCGCGCGGGCAGGCTTCCGACGTGGCTATACATGCGGAGCAACTGTTAAAAACAAAAAAGAAGATCAACGAGATCATTGCCGCCCGTACCGGACAATCGGTAGAGCGCATAACAGCCGACACCGAGCGCGACAATTTCATGGATGCGCAGGCTGCTTTGGATTATGGAATCGTTGACGAGATCATACCCCCAAGGAGATAAAAATGCCGAAAAACACTAACAACGACGAAAAAGGACAGGTAAGGTGCTCGTTTTGCGGAAAAGCGCAGGATGAGGTGCACCGCGTCATCGCGGGCCCGGGCGTTTATATCTGCAATGAGTGCGTAGAGCTTTGCCAGGAGATCATCGATGAGGACTCCGGAAATATTCAGCTCGACTTGGCCGACATTCCCAAGCCGCATGAGATCGTAGCCACTCTGGATGAATATGTTATAGGGCAGGCTGCGGCGAAAAAAGCGCTTGCGGTAGCGGTATACAACCACTATAAGCGCATCAATTCAGACGTAAAGGCGGACGATGTTGAGCTTAGCAAGAGCAATATCATCATGCTTGGGCCTACCGGCTGCGGCAAAACGATGCTTGCTCAAACGCTTGCGAAAATATTGAACGTTCCTTTTGCGGTAGCCGACGCTACTTCACTTACCGAGGCGGGATATGTTGGCGAGGATGTTGAAAACATTCTTTTAAAGCTTATTCAGGCTGCGGATTATGATGTTGAAAGAGCGCAAAAAGGCATAGTCTATATCGATGAGATCGATAAGATCGCGCGCAAAAGCGAGAATCCGTCTATAACCAGAGACGTTAGCGGTGAGGGCGTTCAGCAGGCATTGCTAAAGATCATCGAAGGCACTGTGGCAAGCGTACCACCTCAGGGAGGACGCAAACATCCGCATCAGGAATTTATCCAGATAGACACTACAAATGTGCTCTTTATTTGCGGTGGCGCTTTTGGCGGAATAGAGGATATAATCTCAAAGCGTGTTGGTCAAAAGATCATGGGCTTTGGCGCGGATGTGCAGTCGCAGAGCGAAAAGGATATCGGCAAATTGCTTCAACAGATACTTCCTGAGGATCTGCTTAAATTTGGCCTTATCCCTGAAATGGTAGGCCGTGTGCCCATCATCGTTACTTTGCATCAGCTTGACGAGAACGCCTTGATCTCAATTTTGACCGAACCGAAGAACGCGCTTGTCAAACAGTATAGAAAACTGCTGGAGATGGATGACGTTGAACTCGATTTTGACGAGGAAGCGCTTAAAGAGGTCGCTCATAAGGCGATCGTCAGAAACACTGGCGCAAGAGGCTTGAGAGCTATTTTAGAGGACGTGATGATGGATGTAATGTATGACATACCCTCACGGGACGATGTTAAAAAATGCATTATCACAAAAGACGTCATAGATAAAAAAGAGAAGCCTTTGCTCATTATGAAAGAAGCGCCGAAGGAATTGCCTGAAGCTGCGGGATAAGCCAAAAGTTTCATCAGCTATTTCAAATAACTGTGTCACATACTAGTGACGCAGTTATTTTTACGTTTGGAGGATGATATGGAAACGTGGGTGTGGATAGTGCTTCAAAGCGCGCTATGTATTGGAATGTGGATGTGGACTATGCGTATGTGCAAAACAGAAAAAAAGACGGTAGGAAAGCGAGCACCGTGCCATGCGGAGAGCAAGGAGCTAACGGAGCTTAAATCAATGCGCGCGCGTTCGTTGAATATGCCGCTCTCGGAAAAAACCCGGCCGATAGATATGCAGGATATAATTGGCCAGCAGGAGGGGATAAAGGCTTTGAGGGCGGCGATGTGCGGCCCTAACCCGCAGCATGTGATAATTTATGGCCCCCCGGGCTGCGGAAAGACCTGCGCGGCAAGACTGGTATTGGAAGAAGCAAAAAAAAGAGTGGATTCACCCTTTGATGAAAAATCGCATTTTATAGAGGTAGACGCCACCTGTGTACGCTTTGATGAAAGAGCCATAGCCGATCCGCTTTTAGGCTCGGTGCATGACCCTATCTATCAAGGCGCCGGCGCTCTTGGCAATCAGGGGGTGCCTCAGCCGAAGCCGGGCGCTGTGAGCCGCGCGCATTGCGGGGTTTTGTTTCTTGATGAAATCGGAGAGCTGCATCCTCTTCAAATGAATAAGTTGTTAAAGGTGCTGGAGGACAGACGTGTATTTTTTGACAGCGCATATTATTC
>CAYPAH010000042.1:0-14439 GCA_964408655.1 uncultured Oscillospiraceae bacterium
GCCTATAAGTCTGTAGAGGCGGACATTCCGAGCCTTGGCGCCGTTAGAGGAACGCTGGGCTTGAGCGCAAAAGACCTGCGCGCGGGCTTTGACACCTTTTATGCCTTTGAAGAGCGTTTGGAGCGGGTATATGTCTACTCCATGCTTTATAAAAGCGGCGACAATGGCGACCCCAAGGCGCAGGCCATGGAGGATCGCGCCACGAGCCTGTGCGTGCAGGCGGGAGCTGCCGGCAGCTTTTTCATGCCCGAGGTGCTCGCCATACCCGGAGAGACCTTGAAAGCATACCGTGACACAGGACTCCTTGATGAGTATTCCCATATTCTAAACGACATGGAACGCGGGCGTGAGCATACTCTTGACGAAGCGCGCGAAAATATGCTCGCCCTTCTTTCAGACGCCGCGGGCACTCCCGACAATTCCTTCACCATGCTTGAAAGCGTAGATATGCGCTTCCCCTCCATCAAGGATGAAAACGGGCAGGAAATAAGCATTACCCACGGCAACTTCGGCGTTCTGCGCGAAAGCCGCAACAGGGATATCCGCCGCGAAGCCTTTGAAAAATACTTTGAAGAGTTCAAAAAATACATCAACACCTTCGCGGCCATGTATGCGGGCAGCGTTAAGTTCGACGTTTATTTTGCCACTGTGCGCAATTTTCCATCAGCTCGCGCGCGCGCGCTTTTTTCAAGCAATGTGCCGCTTTCCGTATATGACCGTTTGATAGAGGCGGCACACGGCGGGCTTGAGAGTATGCAGAAATATCTGCGGCTGCGCAAAAAAGCGCTCGGCCTTGACGAGCTGCATATGTATGACCTTTACGCGCCTATGGTCGCGGAAGTTGATTATCATGTGCCCTACGAGGAGGCAAAGTCCATTGTGAAGGAAGCCTTAAAGCCGCTCGGCGCTGATTATGTGGCGCTTCTTGACAAAGCCTTTTGTGAAAACTGGATAGACGTTTATGAAAACGCGGGCAAGACGACGGGCGCGTTTTCCTGCGGCGTTTACGGCGTACACCCCTATGTGCTGCTGAATTATACCGACACGCTTGAAGATGTTTTCACCGTCGCTCACGAGCTTGGACATTCCATGCACTCCTACCGTTCTGACAAGGCCAACAGCTATGCGAATCACGATTACCGCATCATGGTGGCGGAGGTCGCCTCAACGGTGAACGAAGTGCTGCTGCTCAAATATCTGCTTGGCAAAGAAACCGAGGATAAGCGCCGCGCATATCTGCTGAATCGCTATCTTGAAGGCTTCCGCACGACCTTTTTCCGCCAGACGCTTTTTGCCGAGTTTGAGCACCGCGCCCACGAGATGCAGCAAAAAGGCGAGCCCTTGACCGCCCAAAGCATGAATGCACTTTACCGCGAGCTCAACGAGTTGTATTATAGAGAGGCCGTCATCGACGAGTTGCAGGACATTGAATGGGCTCGCATCCCGCATTTTTACCGCGGATTTTACGTTTATCAATATGCCACAGGCTACGCAAGCGCCGTGAGCATCGCAAGCCGCATTCTCGAAACCGGCGATGCAAGCGATTATCTTCGCTTTTTAAGCACCGGCGGCAGCGATTATCCTCTTGAGGAATTGAAGATCGCCGGTATAGACCTTAACAAGACCGACACCGTGGATAACGCCCTGCGCGTTTTTGACGAGACAGTAGATGAACTGGCAGCTATTCTCAGCAAATAAGGAGGAAGAAAAAATGGAAGAGAACAACAATATCATCGATCGTAATGAAATGAAAGCCTATATACTCAAAAAGTTTCAGGCGGAGGGCGATTTCGCCTTTCTCAAGGAGGATGAGCTTGACGCCATGATAGAGGTCATGCTCGATCTCGACAGCGCATACGGCGAAAGCGTGGGCGACGACGTATACGACGACGACGAAGCCTATGACGCGCTTTATGCGGGCTTGCAGGAGCGCTATCCCGATTATAAGATGTATTGTATGCGCCTTGCGGAGGATTATCTTGATTTTTCCGAAGAATATCTCGTCAGCATCGACGCGATAGAGTGGGAATAAGCCCTGAAGCGACAACTCAAAAGCACCACCGGCAAATTGCTGCCGGTGGTGCTTTATCACTTTGATTTTTGTTTTTATCCGCCCGCCATTATATGCTCCGCTATGGTAGCAAACAAAAGCTCGGGCTCGATGGGCTTTGTTATATGCGCGTTCATTCCGGCGTCGCGCGTTTTGTTCTGATCCTCTGTGAAAGCGTCGGCAGTCATGGCGATTATCGGTATGCTCCCGGCCTCCGGCTTATCCATGGCGCGGATCCTCCGCGCGGCCTCGATGCCGTCCATAACAGGCATACGCACATCCATCAAAACAGCGCTGTAATATCCCCGCTCGCTTCCCGAGAACATTTCAACCGCCTTTAAGCCGTTTTCCGCGACCTCAACTATGATATTTTTCTTTTCCAAAAGCCTTTTTAAAACCATTACGTTTGTTTTATTATCTTCAACGACCAAAATGCGCAGCCCGTCAAGACATGCATGGATCTTGACCTTGTTGCGATTCGCCATGTCCGCTTCGCTGGCGATATCGGTATATAGCTCGACTATGAACTCGCTTCCCTCGCCCATAGTGCTGCTTACGCTTATCGTTCCGTCCATTGCCTCGACCAGATTTTTGACAATGGCAAGTCCCAGTCCCGAGCCCTGCATATAAAGGTCGTTTTCGCTTCTTTCCTGCGAGAAGGGATCGAAAATTATCTCAAGGAACTTTTCGCTCATGCCTATGCCGTTATCGCGAACAAAGTATCTTATGCCGGTCTTTCCGTTTTTATCCGGAATACGCTCGGCAAGAAATTCCACCCTTCCGCCTTCGCCTGTGTATTTTGAGGCGTTCGAAAGCAGGTTAAAGAATATCTGGCTGAATCTGAGCTTATCAACGAGTATGTTATCCACGCCGCAGCCCATATCAAACACAAAGTCTATATTTTTTGCGTCCATAAGGGGCTGTATTATGGTTTTCACATCGCGCTTGAATTCGCCGAGCGGGAAAGGCTCTGGGTGCAGCTCGATCTTTCCGCTTTCGATCTTGCTAAGATCGAGAATGTCGTTGATAAGTCCCAGAAGAAAATGACTGGAGGAATCTATCGTTTCCAGATATTCCGCTGTTTGCGGCGGGTTGTTTTCTTCTCTTGCAAGATTTACAAGGCCGATAACGGCATTCATTGGCGTTCGCATATCATGGCTCATGCGCGAAAGGAACTCCGTCTTTGCTCTGCTCGCTTCGTTCGCCTCGTCCACAGCTTTCTCCAAAGCCCTCTTCTGCCGCTGCTCTTCTTCATAAAGATCGGTGATATCCCTGCGTGAAAGCACGATGTCCGAGCGGCTGCCGTCCAGATAATAGGCCAAGGTTCTCTTTCTCAAGATCCGGCCTTTGTCATCCTTTATCCTGTAGGTATGCATGACAGAGGGCGCGCCTTTCAAGGCTTCGATTATATTTTTCAGCTCGAAAAATTTCTCACAGGCGGCTCTGTCCTCTTCAACGATCCCGCCATGAACGGTGTACTCAACATGCTCGCGATACATAAAGGTGTTGTTTTTCGCAAAGTCGCCAAGATCATCTTGCTCTTTGGCCATATGCGCCATTCCGCTGGCCGTGTTTACGATGCACACGGACTCTATCTCTTCGTCTATCATGCTCTCAAGCGCGAGCTTATCCTTTTTCTCAACATCGATATCGCGTATGTATAAGAAGGCGATGATCTCATCCGGATTGGGTCTTTTCATTATAGAGGCGGTCGCCCTCACCCAGCGCATTCCAAGCCCGGGAAGGTTTCTGCGGTATTCAAGCTTAACATTGCTCTCTCCGCGTTTATACGCTTTCATCAAAGCCTTTGAAAATATGGTGTTTCTAACGGCTCTTCTGTCTTCTTCGGCCACGTTTCTAAGTATATCGCCGCGTATATCCTCGTTGATCTTTGCGGAAGCCTTCATGCTCGGCACATCCGACAGGAGCGAGCGATATTCTTCTATCATGCCGCTGCTCAAATTCAGTTCATAATAAATTACCGAATCCTTGATTATCTCCTGTCTTAATTGCAGCTCATGCTCATAGCGGCGCTCCGTTTCACGCTGGCGCTCTTCTCTCGCATGTTCCTGGCTCGTGTCTTCTACCGAGACTATCGCCTTTATCGGCTTTCCGTCGTTATCAAATATCGTCACGAACTCAGCGCGTTCCCATATCCATACGTTTCCGGGACAGACGATATGCGCTTCCGTCATGCCGGTCTTTTCTCCGCGTATTATCGCTTCGTAAAACCCGCTGAAGCCGCCGGAGTCCTTTTCAGAGATTATGCCCTGCCCAATGATGCTTCGCGGAACATTTTCCATGACGTTTGGCAGACCGTGCTTTTTCGCGTATATATCGGGCATGGTAAGCTTTCTGGCCGGCACGTCGTAGATCAGCACCATTTTACCGATCTGGGAGAGTGCGATCCTTATCTCCTCTTCGTTTATGCGCAGCTTTTCTTCCGTTTCTCTTTGTTTTGTCACGTCATACATGACGGTGTTGACGATAACGGTATCGCCATGCCGCTCGGAAAGCACGCCCCTAAGGTTTATCCAGCGGTGCCCGCCATCCTTGAGATGGATGCGGTATGTGCAGTTGATCGGAGCGCCCTCGCGCATGAGCTTATCGAGCTGGCGCGTTATCTCCGGATAGTCCTCTTTATAGACCTTGTTCAGGATATCTCTGTCGAAACTCTTGTCATACTCCTCGCGTTTGGAACCTATCAGATCGCAAAATCCGTCGTTAAAATAGATCAGCTTTATGCTCTCCTTCGTGCAGGCATAGGTCGCCAGACCTCCCGGAATGCTGTCTGTAAGCAGCTTTAGCTGGGCAAAAGCCTCTCTGTGCTCGGTTATATCTCTGCCCGTGCCGTAAATGCCGATTATTCTGCCGAAAGAATCGTGCAGCAAATATTTCGAGGTGCTGGAATAATGCGCCATTCCGTCGCTTGAGGGAATACGCTCCACGCAATCCACCAGCGACTCGCCGCCCCCTATCAGCTTGCAATCATCCGCGCGGTATTTTTCCGCATGTTCTTTTGAAAAAAGCTCATAATCGGTCTTCCCTATCACGTCCTTTTCATCGGACAATCCCGCAAGGCGCAAGAAAGGCTGGCTGCAACATATATATCTGAAATTTCTATCCTTAACGAAGGATAGCTCGCTTGAGGATTTCATCATCGCGGCCAATGTAACGGGCAGCATTTCTCTATATTCTATTTCTTCTTTTGAGATGGGGGTATAGGTGGCATAAATAATCGTTCTGCCGTCGGCGATCTTTTCTATATTTCCGGTAAAATGGAACGAGCGGTATTCTCCGTCCGCATGTATTATGCGAAGATCATAGGCGGCCGCGCGCCCTTCCTTTGCAGCCGACAAAAGCTCGCGCGCAAGCGGCGCCTTATCGTCGGGATGAAGCACGTCGAGCACCGCGGTCTTTACATTTTCTATCCTTCTGCCGACAAGCTCCCTGTATCGTTTGTTTAAGTACAAAGCCGAGAGATTATTGTTTTTTATTTCATAAATACCCGCGCCGCAAGGCAGGTTTTCTATCAGGGCTTTCCGCTGTTCCTCGCTCTTGTTCTGCTCGGATATGTCGGCATAATACATATTGAGGAATCTCTCGCCGTATTCATTCACCGTAAGACGGCCGAACACCATAGCCCATATGTATTCTCCGCCGCGATTCAATAGTCTGTATTTTATGTTGAGCATCTCGGAACCGTTAAGCGTCAGCCGTATCGCCTGTTTCACGCTTTCAAGATCCTCGGGATGCACGACCGCCATGATATCGCCGCCATAAAGAGCCATGGCCTCATTTTTCGTCATGCCAAGCAGGTCGGCGAAGCCGTCGTTCAGATAGCTGATCGTAAGCCTTCCGTCGTCTTCGGCGCGCATTCGCACAAAGCCGCCTGGCGTGTCGTTCATCAAATTGAGCAGGGCTTCGTTATCGTTCTTTATCTTTGCGTTGAGATCGCGGCGCGCAAGTATCACGGACATATAGTCGCCAAGGGCATGAAGATCGTTATAATCCGACAAATGCCGCACGGGATTGAAAACGCCCATAGTGCCTATCAGCTTTTCGCCCGCGCGCAGGGAGACCGCCAGGGCGGATCTCGTGCCGAGAGTTTCATGCACCTCGCGTTCGGCTCTTCGCTCTTCGGGCAGCTTTTTTGAATCCTCCAGATAAAAGAAGTTTGAGCTTTTGAAGCTCTCTATCCAATACCACGCCGTTTCAAGGGGGAACCTGCTGTATTTTCCCCTATAGGGCTTTATTCCCGGAGCGCAGACCTCATAGGTGTTCGCGCAAATATCCTCATCAAAATTATATTCGTAGATATACGCTCTGTCGCCGCCGAAATAATCCATCGTTTTTTTAAGAACGCTGTTTATGCCGATATTGGGATCGGCCTGCGCAAGAAGATCATGCGCGGTGTCGTTGAGAAAGCGAAGCTGCTCGCCCGCTTCGCGAAGCTTGTTTTCGGCTTCTTTTTCTTTTGTTATATCATATGAGACAGCAAGCTGCACAGGCGAATCGTAGCCGCTCATGTGGCATATAGAGCTGTTGCTGCGAACCCATATCATGCTCTTGTCACGCTTGAAGGCGCGGTATTCCATTTTGAACATTTTATCCGTGCCTTTTTGGAATTCCATCGCTGTGTCAACAACATATTGCAGGTCGTCGGGATGTATAAGATCTGTTATGCCGTTCGGCACTTCTTTTTTAAACTGCTCCTTCGTATAGCCGAACATTGAATAATAGAGATTATTTGCAAAGATATAACCGACCTTGCCCTCTTCGAGCGTGGCTGCTGACACGCCGCCGCTTATGTTTTGCATTATCGCCTGCATCTGCTCAGAAGTCTCTCGTTCCTTTTGCTCGGCATTTCGCTGCGCGGTTATGTCGTTGGCAACGGCAAGCTGCACAGGTTCATCTATGCCCGGGAAGGACATGACCGAAATATTGCTCCTCAGCCATATTATCCCGCCGTCCCTTCTAATGGCGCGATAGTCGCATGAGAAAGGCCGCTTTGACTCGCTCGCAAGCTTCGTTTGCCTTATCACGCGCTCCCTGTCCTCGGGATAAATAAGCGTGAAGGCTCCTCTTGTTTCTTTTTCGAACTGTTCTCTGGTGTATCCTAGCTGCTCGTAATACCGGTCGTTCGCATACAAAAAGCGAACCCTATCATCCCCGATAACGGTAGCGGTCACGCCGCCGTTTATGTTGCGCATTATCGCCTCAAGCTGCTCTACCGTTCTCTCAGCGTTTATTTCGGCTTCACGCTGCTTTGTTATATTTTCATTGGTGCAATAAACAAGATACCGGCTTCCCGCAGAAGCGATAACGCGCATAGAGCTGCGAAGATATACCTTTGAGCCGCAGCCGGGGAGCTTCATAAACACGATCTCGACGCTCGCCTCGTCCCTGTTTTCGATGGATTCCTTTACAGCGCCATATAAGAGCGCGCGGTTTTTTTCGTCAAGATGCTCCGCCCATGATATTTTCAGCGCCTCGTCAAGCGTCATCGTGTCGCCGCCGCAAAGCACACGGGCATATTTATCGTTGGCTCTTAATATTTCTATGCTTCCGTTATGATATTCAAAAATACAGGCTCCGCCCACATAACTGTTGAAAATGAGAGTGTCCATGGACTTCGGATTCCAAAACGCGTTATTGTCAAAGGACTCGACATTTTCAAGAGCGAGCATTTTCTCGCCCCTGCCCGCGTTCTCCATAAGGGCTTCATATTCTTCCACCGGCATCGGCCTTGCGTATAAATAGCCCTGAACATAGCTGCATCCTATGGTCTTTAAATAATCCGCCTGTTCTTTTATCTCTACTCCCTCCGCTATGACCGACATGCCAAGCCACTTCGCCATGCGCACTATAGACTCGATTATGTTGCCGCCGCGCGATGAATTTTCATCGTTTTCAAGAAAGCGCATATCGAGCTTGAGCACATCCGCCGGAACATCCTTAAGCGTGTTGAGCGAGGAATATCCGCTGCCAAAGTCGTCGATCTCTATCAAAAATCCATAATCGATAAGGCGCTTGACAACGCTTATTATTTTCTCTGTTGACTCCGCAAATGCCGATTCGGTTATTTCAAGGCGAAGAAGCTCGGCGGGCAGGCGGTATTTTTCCACCAGTCCGGTTATGACCTCTATGAGATCCTTGCGGAATATATCGCATCTCGATATATTTACCGAAATCGGCAGCGGTGAACGCCCTTCATCTATCCATTTGCGCAGAAGTATGCAGCATTGCTCCCAAATATATCTGTCCAGCTCATATATAAAGCCGTTTCTTTCAAAGATCGGGATAAACTCGCCGGGAGAGATCATTCCCTTTAGCGGATGCTTCCAGCGCGCCAGAGCCTCGGCGCCAATGAGCGCACCCGTATTATGATTATATTGCGGCTGAAGATACGGCATAAAATGCCCGTTATCGAGAGCCGTTCTCATTTCGCTTATTATCTCCTGCTCGCGAAGGAGCTGCTCGCGCATTGATTCATCGTATTGCGCGATGTGAGAATCGAATCTCCCCTTCACCGAAGCTTTCGCCATAGAAGCCCTGTCATACATGGCGCTTACCGGCAGCGAGAGATCGTCTATGATATAGCGCCCTATGCTAAAGGTGATAGGCGGCAGCGAGCCGTCCAGAAGCGTGGCCGCCTGCCTGATGCTCCCTATTTCTTTTGATTCCATAAAGCTTTGCGGATAAAGCACCGCGAAATTATCAGCCATTATGCGGCAGCATATCCCTCCGGCGGATTCAAAGCCTCTGTTAAAAATATCCGCTATGGCGCAAAGCACCTCATCGCCCTTTTTGGTTCCGTATTGGTCGTTTATGACTTTAAAGCTGTTTATGTCAAAGCAGGATATAACATAATAGCCCGCCGGATGCGCCGCTATCATTTCGGCGGCAATATCAAAGAAGGCTCCGCGGTTATAAACATTTGTAAGACCGTCTCTCTTCGCCGAGTTGATTACGGCCGCCGTCTCGTGAAAGCTTATGGTGTTATGAAGACGGTGTTTTATTATCTCTCCGTTATAAGGCTTTGTTATGTAATCGTTCGCGCCGAGCGAAAGCGCCTTGAGTTCCGCGTTTTCCTCTGTATTTCCCGTTGTAACAAGCACGGGTATCTGTGAAAGCTTTTTATCCTTGCGCATTCGGGATAGAACTTCATAGCCGTTCATTTCAGGCATGACTATATCAAGCAGCACGGCTGAAATATTTTCTTCCGTGTGCGTCAAAAGCTCAAGCGCCTCTTTGCCGTTTTCGGCTTCCAGCAGCTCGTATTCGTCTTTAAGTATCGCGCGAAGCAGTTTTCTGTTTACACGGCTATCATCAGCAATAAGTATCTTGCGTAACAATGTTTTAATCTCTCCTTGCGGCTTGCGTTATTCAATGGGTCTATATTTATGAAGAAAAACAGCGTCTGCCTGCAATAAAGACCAAATGGAGATTCTCTCCCGCTAGCGGCGCCAGACATAAATTTGAAGTGCTTTGAAATATCTTCGCGGGTCTTGCCGCCTGCGTTCTTTGATCCGAATCAGGCAAGAAAAACCTATACTGTTTTATTATGACACATTTTTGTTTATATCACAATTTATTTTTTCAAGTGTTTCATTGATTTTCATGCTTCGCCGCAATAGAAAAGGCGCCGTCCGCATTCGGACAGCGCCTTTTTAGGCATGGCTTATATTTTATTCCTGTGCGCCATCCTCTTCGCCGTGCGCTTCATCGTTCTCTTCACTGCTCTCTCCGTCGTCTTCTTCGCCGTTTTCATCAGCGATCTCCTCCGGCTTTACGGCATTCTTTTTCCATACCTTTACGGCTATCAGCGCACACAGTCCCGCAAAGGCCCACACCGCAAGCTCAAGCAAAAGAATGTTGGAAACATATCTGCTCATGGCGATAGCGCCCGCGTCGAGAACCAAGTGCAGCAATATCGCAAGCGGATAAAGCCAGAATTGTTTTCCGCCCTTTTTTGCCGCGAACCACACCATGACCGAAAGCGCGATCTGGGCAAGCATAGCGGCGCCGCGTTCAAAAATGCTCACCAGAAACATTGACGGAGCCGTGCCCGCAAGCTGCGCAAAAACCGATTCCATCGCCAGCTTCGCTTCGCCGGAAAGCGCGCCTGTAATCGCCGCGCCGCCGCCCGAATTTATCATAAACGAATAGATAAGATTGTTCAGCATAGTGAAAAAGACAAGGAAAAAAGCTTCAAAGCCGCCGTGACCCGCGCCATACATCAGCGCGTTGCTATCCTTATCCTGCTTTTTTCTAAGCACCGTTTTAAAGGCGATATAGCGTCCGCTCTCTTCAAAAAGCCCCGCCATCAAGCCCCCGTATATGCCGTATGCCCATAAATTTGAGCTGATCCTCTGCCCCGCCGGCGAATTCAAGACCAGTGAATGCACGATCTGCTCTAAGATCAAGGCAAAAACGAACATGACCGCGCAGCCTGTCCAGAAGGGCAGGCGGTCGCAGCCGGTCTTTTTTCTCAGCACAATATATAAGGCCAGCGGAATGGCTATAGATAAGATCATACTGAAGATCATAAAAACTATAGATAATGTCGGTACCGTGTATTCCATTACTTTTTTCTCCCGATTATGAATTGCTCCCGTGACAAGAATCAACGAAAGCCTTTAATAGCATATCGCATCAGCAGGCTTCGTTCAATAGCTTTTCGTGCAGGCTTTTGCGCTCTGCCGGCTCGCGGTATCAAGCTTCCGTTTTATCCGCCCGCTCAATAAAAGCCTTTTCCAACGCCTCCGCAAGCAGAGCGGGCTCTATCGGCTTTGCGACATGCGCGTTCATTCCATTAGAGAGCGCCTTTGCAATGTCTTCGTTAAAAGCGTTTGCGGTAAGCGCGACGATGTGGATATTTTCCGCATCGGGATGCGCGGATCCGCGTATTACTCGAGTGGCCTCAAAGCCATCCATATTCGGCATTTGTATATCCATAAGTATCGCGTCGTAATAGCCCGGCTCGGAAGCAATGAATTTATCCGCCGCTATCCGCCCGTCCGAAGCGGTCTCGCAGGCGGCGCCGAGTTTCTTTATAAGCCCTTCGGCGACCATGCGGTTCATCGCGTTATCCTCCGCAAGAAGAACACGTTTGCCGGAAAAATCGTGCTTGACCGGCGCTGTTTCTTTTTTTGCTATACGCCCGCCAGTAAGAGTAGCAAACATATCGAAAAGGGTGGATTGGAAAAGCGGCTTTGAAATAAACATATTCGCTCCCGCTATTCTCGCCTCGTCGTCCGCCTGATAATGCTCATAGGATGAAAGTACGATAACTATGACTTCATTGCCGTATTTTTCGCGAATACGTCTTGTTATCTCAATGCCGTCAAGATTGGGCATCTTCCAATCGATAAGGCAAACGTTATACTGGTCATTCTCGCTGTTTGCAGCTTCAAGCGCCTTCAGCGCGCTGTTTCCGTCCTCAACACAGGTATGGCGTATGCCTATGCGATCCAGCACCACTGATATATAGTCGCGCTCAAGCGCCTCGTCGTCTACCGCGAGCGCTCTTATGTTTTCCACTCCGTCTAAAACCGCCGTGGCAGACTCAATGTCGCTCTTTGCAAAAGGTATATCCACCGCGAAAGCCGAGCCCTTGCCCGGGCTGCTCTCAACCTTTATCGCTCCGCCCATCATGCACACAAGGCTCTTTACTATAGAAAGCCCAAGTCCGCTGCCGCCGTATTTTCTGGCTGTAGTCGCGTCCTCCTGCTCAAAGGGCTTAAACAGGCGGGCTTGCATTTCTTCGCTCATCCCGCAGCCCGTGTCCGCCACCTTTATGCGAATAAAAGCCTCTTTGTCGCTTGCGTCGTGCTGGCTTATTTCCAGCCAGATATGCCCCTTATCCGTAAATTTTACGGCATTATTAAGAAGGTTCATCAATATCTGGTTCAAACGAAGCTGGTCGCCGATAAGCCATTCATCTACGGGAGTCAGTATCTTTGTTTCAAACTCCAGCCCCTTTTGACGGCACAGCGGAAGATAAATATTCGTTGTTGCCTGTATCATCCGCTTAAAGTCAAACGGAGCATGAGCTATTTTCAGCTTGCCCGATTCTATAGAGGACATATCGAGCACGTCGTTTATTACCGCAAGAAGCTGTTTGGCGGCTATATCCGAATTAGTTATATATTCCTCAACCTTTTGGGGAGGCGCGTCCTTGGCAAGCTCGATAAAGCCGATTATCGCGTTGAGCGGGGTCCTCATTTCGTGAGAAACGCTGGATAAAAATTGACTTTTCGCCGCATCCGCCCTCTCGGCTGTGGCCAAAGCGTCGGCAAGAAGTCCGTTTCGCCTTTTCTCCTGAGCAAGCTGCTCAAGATCCCGTTTTCTTTTTTTAGCAAGATATATAGCCGTCGTTATAAGCGCGGCGACCACGAAAAGCGCCGCGATGAATATGATTATATGCATCGGATAAGCATACATATATCCTATGATCGAAAAGGGCTTGGCGTCATATGTGGTGTATTTTGCGTCGATCGCCTCTAGCTCGCTTTGGCTTATGCTCTCAACGGCCTTGTTGATGATGGAATAAAGCAGATGATCCTGCTTTGCATTCACGGCAACGGCAAAGGAATTATTATAGCCATATATGTTTTCCACCGCAAGCCTGTTGGTAATGTCGTTTTGAACGGCCAGCTCTCCGCTGCGCCTGAAAAGATATGTCACATCCTGTTTTCCGGAGATCACGGCCTCCACCGCTTCATCGGTCGAATCATAATAGACCAGCTCGGGATAACGAAGCGCAATGCGCTCGCCATATTTATTTGTGATGTCGGAATTTTTTAAAAGCGCCGCCGATTCCGTGCCGCTGCCCCTGGTTCTGAATAGCTTGGCCGCATGAAGCTCTATATATGGCTGGGTGAGCCTATATCCCATCTGTTCCGCCTGAACATAGTTATAATCGGCGTCAAATCTCAGATCGATATTGCCGGATTCGACAAGCTCCGCGTATTCCGCGCGGCTTTGCGCCTGCACAAAGCGAATATCCAGTTTGCTGCGCGCGATTATTTCGGAGGCGATATCATATAATATGCCGCTGAGTTCTCCTTCATTTAAATATGAAAACGGCGCGCGATCGGGGTTCAGTATGGCTGTGAAGCTTGAATCCTTCATGCGCTCTATGAATTCCCGCTCGGCTTTAGTGAAGGGTATCTCATCTCCGTTATCCGGAGTATAGTATTTTTCCATGAGCTGAGTGCGTATGCCCGGCTCGTCGTCATACATCTGGCCGAGAGCCTCGTTGATCTCATCAAGCAGCTTGTCGTTGCCCTTTTGAAGCATTATATAGAAAGGAGATGAGGCGAATTGATCCAGAACCCATTCCCCGTCGATAGATCTCAGGTTGCTGGTTAAAATAGCGTCTATCAATCCGCCCGCCTTCAACGCCGCCACCATTTCTTCGCTGCTCGCATAATAGACAGGCACATAGCTAAAGCCCTTCTCCGCCGCATACGAAGCAAAGCTGTCGTTGCGGCTGTTGCCATCTATCATGCCCACGCGCATACCGTTCCAGTTTATATAATCCGACGAGGTATATTTTGTGTCCCCCGCCTTCACGGTTAAAATAGCCGCGGAGGTGCCGATGGATTCGGCTGAAAAATCAAAACGCGCCATGCGCTCTTCCGTCTTTTGCGCGCTTGTGAGAATATCTATCTCGCCCTTTTCCAGCATTTCCTGCATTTCGCTCCAGTTTTTGTCATATCCCACATATTCGTATTTCCAGTTGGTATAACCGGCCATATGCTGCAATATCTCATAGCCGTAGCCCGAGCGCGCTCCGTTTTCATCCTGCATATGATAACCGTCAAAAGCAAAAAAGCCGACCCTTATCGTTTGCAGCTCCTGCGCCGCGGCCGCGCAAGGCAAAAACGAAAGCAGCAAAACGGCGCAAAGCGCGAAGCAAGCCTTTCGTATAAATAAACGAGTCTTGATTTTCATGTTTTTTCCTCTCCGCGATCCGTCTTCGCCCCGTTGTCCGCCTATTCCTTTGAAAGCAAAACGCCCTTCCTCGCCCTGAGGGCCTCCGGCTCTATCCTCATAAACAAATCTGATATCTCATCTTCCGTTCCTCCGGCTCTTAGCAGCTCTACCAGCTCTGAAACATCGCCTTGCAGCTTCGTCATGGCCGCATTGCCGCAAATGCCTTTGAGCTCATGCATACATTTGAACAGCAAGTCATAATCCTTCTTTTCAAAAGCCGCCTTTGCCCGCTCAAAGGTATCATCCACTAAAAACATGGATATGAACTCTTCATAAAACGCCTCGTCATCCATGCAGCGCGCGAGCCCTTTTTGATAGTCTATACCGTGTTCCTGCAATATCCTGTAATTCATCGAACAAGCTCTCCTTACGTCCTTATCCTT